>PCBQ01000092.1 GCA_002731395.1 Methanobacteriota archaeon | reverse complement strand
GCTGTCGGTCTCAATGTCGATCACAAGGGTCGAGCCGTTACCGACGAAGTTGAAGGTGCAACTGTCGCTGTAACCGTAGTTCCCGGAAATCTCACACAGGTCCGTGGTGGTACCAACAGGCTGCGTGGCCTCGGACATCAGGATACCCGTGGTGGCGTCAACGATCACGTTGTCCATGACGTCGCCATATCCGCCGTTGGCGTGAATGCCAGCGTAGGAGTTGCCCGGTCCGTACATCGTGTTGTCGCTCACTTCGAAGCCCTTGATGTCGTTCAGGTAGATGCCGTCCTCGGTGAATCCGCGAATGGTGTTGCCCGAGATGGTGAGGTCCTCGATGCTGCTGTCCCATGCGGAGATCGCAGAGTCTGCGCCGCCCGTGTTGTTCATCACGTTGTCAACGACCATGCCGCCTTCGACGCTCGAAGTTGGGTAGAAGCGGACGTCGGAGATTTCGCCACCGTCTTCGAAGGTGTTGCCGCGAATGGTCACGTTGTCCGCTCCAATCTCGCTGGAGCTGTGGCTCCAGTAGTAGGGAGAGCGCACCATTTCAATGCCGACCGCACAATCGTTGAACGTGTTGTTCTCGATCGTGTTTCCGTCGCCGCCGTAGAGGCGCATGCACATGTCCTGCACTTGGATGGCGTTGTTCAACGGAGACCAGCCCTTGTAGTGGGAGATGGTCGAGTTTCGCACGTTGTAGAAGTTCAACTCGTAGTCGGAGTAGTACCCGTAGCCGATTGCACCCACCATGGATGCGATGCCGCTGAACGAGGTGTTGTTGGCGTCCAAGTTCATGGAGTAGTACATGTAACCGAAGTTGATACCAGCCAACTCGCCCTCGTCGTTCAGGGACATGCCCTGAACCGTAGCGTCGTGCATGTAGACGTTGACTTCACCGTTGTACCGTGGGTACACACGGGAGATGTCGTTGGTGGACCAGGAACCGGTCCAAATCAACGTCGTACCGTTCCACTCGTAGGTGTCACCGTCAAGGTACCAGTTCGGCGCGTCAACCATGACGGCCTTTCCAGTGAAGTCGGTGCCTTCAACGGATCCGTAGTAGTAGCCGTGCTCTTCGAGACCGTTGCTGAACACGCGGCTCGATCCCGTCGAGGACCAACCGTTTGCACAGCGGTTCACGTAGTTGTAGCTGGCGGAACTGAAGTAGTAGCACACGCGGTGGTCAAACTCGTCGATGAGTTCAACCGTCTCGGCGTTGCCGGCGTTGTCGCTTAGGCTCACACCCTCTTCGACATAGCGGAAGTCGGCGTTGTTGTCGTTTCCGGTGTTCCAGTAGTAGTCCACCATCGCAACAGAGGACACGCTGTACCCGTTGAGGTCGATGTTGTGGAGACCAGCAGCGTCGACGTTGATCGTCGTGAAGGTCAGGTCCTCTGCAACACCCGTGGTGCCCGTGGTTCCGGACGAAGCCGTGGCGCCTTCCGCGTTGCGGAGGACGACAGCGACGTCAGACACACCGACCGCACCATTGCCGTCGCTCTGGTCGGCGGTCATGGTCACATCGAGTTGACGCATGCGGTTGAACTCACCAGATCCGGTGACGTCCACACTTGTGCTGTCCACCGTTCCTTCAACGAAGTCAACCACAGAGGAACCACTGATCTTGAAGTCGTTCGATGTGCTGCCCATCGTCGAATCAACGAAGGTGAAACCACCGCTACCAGCGAGGTCGAAACCAACGTTGTTGCCGCTGAAGTCAACGCTGTCGTAGGACAGGTCCTTGGTGGTGCTGGGTCCGAACTTCATGGCTGCACCAGCGCTGTTGGACACGGTTCCGGTGAAGTCACCGCCGAAGTCCTTGACGTAGTACATGCCAGCCACGGTCTGGGAATCCAGGTCCATGTTTTCGAGGTCCATGCTTCCAGCAGCACCGTTCGCCACCAGCACACCGTAGTCGCCACCGTTCACGGTGACGGCATCGGCGCTCGCCATGGTTGAACCGGCAACCATGATTCCGGCGTCGTTCGGGCTGTTGATTTCGACGGTGTCGAGGTGGCCAGCGGCAAAGTTACCACCGATTTCCACACCAACGTCAGCGCCGTTGATCGTGCCGTCCTTGAACAGAGGCGTACCGGACTCGCGCTTGTAGTCACCGAGGTCCGCTGGGTCGTTGCCCGCGCGGGCCACGAACTCATAGCGGTCTTGGTAGTTGTTCGCACGGTTGTGCAGCACGTCGATGTACATCGTAGCCGCGGTCAAGTTGCTGGCGGAGATGTCCACGATCGGGAAGGTCACGCGAGCACCTTGGCCGCTGCTCATGTAGTATGAGTAGGCATAGTCCACACAGACGTTGTAGTTGTTCGTGCCAACGAGACCCTCGGGGGGAACCATAACGCCGCTCCATCCGGCCCAGCTGTAGGTGCCGAAGCCCCAGTAGTGGTACGGGTAGTAAGCGTAGGAACCGCTGGGCGTAACGCCTTCGATGTTCTCCCAGTTGAATCCAAACGCAGCGGGCCTGTTGTAGTAGTTGGGGTAGGATCCGGATTGTCCAGTGAAGTACCAGTACACACCGGTTGAGCCCCAGCCACCGTAGAAGGTGTTGCCGACGCGGTTGGGTCCGTAGTCAACGCCGTAGTAGTTGCAGTCCCACTGTGGGACGCCACCAGTACCACCTTGGTAGGTTCCAACGTCGCCAACGCCCTCGTTGGGGTCGTTCGCGCTGTATGGGTAGTACCCGGTGTCACCGGCGCTGATGTTCCAGGTGTTGCCGTTGTTGTCGGTCAACTCCATGCGGTATCGGTCGGTGATGAAGTAGTACTTGCTCGTCCAGTAGTTGTAGTACGGGTGAGCGTTACCACCAGCATAGATCGAGTTGGCGCCCACCTGAAGGTAGTCGCTGTTCCCGATGAAGGCCGAGAGGTCAATGTCGTAGGTCTGCCAACCCCGGCTCTGGCCGGAGAGCGTCGGCGAGCGGTAGATGGTTGGGAGGCTCATGCCACCGTCCATGTCCACACCGACGGTGTTGTCGGTGGACGTGAAACCGTCAATCTGAGGCGCCGCGTTCTTCGACATGATACCCACAGCGCCGTTCTTCACCACGATGTTGTCGATGGAGGCGGCGGATCCTTCGACCCACAGCGCCGTACCGGTGTTCGCGGTGTTGATGATGGTGGAGTCGCTGATGGCGACGCTTCCGCGGTCGATCTTGACCGTGGCCATGTCGTCGCTGGAGGTTTGGGCACCATACACTTCAGCCGACTCGGTGAGCACCAGCGCACCGTCGCTTCCGATGTAAAGCGCTGACATCGTGGTCGAGTCCTGGTGGAGGTCCTTCAGGACACCACCGGCGACCGAGAGCGTTCCATCGGCGACGTCCAAACGAACGCCGTACGAGGAGCTCTGAGCCTTGATGGTCCCCTTGCCGCCCGTGTCAGACGAGACGTTCACAACAAGCGAACCGCCGTTGCTGATGGTCAGCACCGGACTGTTGGTCGCGGACGCGTCAACGGTCATCACGGAACCCATCATGACAAGGGTGCAGCCGTTGATGTCAAGGTCAGCAGACAGCGTCATTGGGAAGCTGTCGAAGAGGTAGACACCTGGGCTGGACTCTGCGCCTTGGAAGGTCTGGTTGTTCGCCATCCAAGTGCAGTCCATGTTGGGCTGGTCAAAGTTGATCGGAGCAGGTTGCAAGAGCAACTCAATTTGGTCACCGTAGCCGAAGCCACCGGTTGGGTACCAGGCAGAGGTCACTTCGGTCTCGTTCTGACCCGCTGCACCCCATCCGAACAGATTGTGGTCGCCGTAGGTGTTGCCGTTCGAGTCACCGGAGACGACCCATGCTTCGGCCATACCGGTGGTGTCGGTTTGAGTGACGCCGACCTCAAAGATCGGAGCCGCTGGGCTGGACGTGGTGTCCATCACTGTGGTCCGAACGCTGTGGCCGGACTTGTAGACCTTCTGCACCACGTTGTTGAGCAGAGCCTCGCGGTAGAGGGACACCTGAGCGAGCCCACCGTACCAAACGGTTGCAGAGGACGAGACGTCCACTGGGCAGCTTGTGGTATCACCGTTGGCGTCCGCACAGTCCGCGGCGCCCGTACCGTCGTCGTAGCTGACGTCGATGAGGACAATGTCGCTGTTCGAAGACGCCTTGGCGAGGTAGTTGCTGCTGCCGTCGATGTCGCTGGAGGTCACTTCAACCGACGCCAAGGTGATGTCCGAGTTGCGGCCGTAGACGGCATCCACGGAGGAGTCATCGTGGTCGATGGTCGAGCCTTGCTCCATGACGATCGTGTTGGTGGCCGAGGTCGAGAAGCTGTACAGACGGCTGACGTCTGCGTTCTCGAGAATCAGGCTCCATGCACCACCGTTGATGGTCAGATCGCCGATGTCGAGGTTCTTCCACGTCTCGGTTTCGGTGTGGGTCGTCGTGCCGGAGATGGAGACGTCGCCCGCGTCGATGTTCTCAAAGACGCCGAAGTGGATGCGCTGCATCGTGATGTCGCCGGCCTCGACGTTCATCATGACCGCGTCATCGCCCATGGGACCGACGGTGGAGGAACCCCAGCCGTTGGGGTGGATCCACAGGTCAGCACTGCCAAAGTCGACGTCGTCCATGTGGACGCTGGAGACAGCGTTGAAGCCGCTGTTCGCGTAGTCGGGGACGCTGACGTTGTAGAGGTGCAGGTCGGCGTTGGTGCCGTGCATGGCGTCGATGGCCACACCGGTCTGGCTGGCGGAGTTGCTGACGCTCACGTTTGAGACGGTCACATCTTGCAGGTCAACGTCGATGAAGTTCACATAGGAGTTCGTCACGGTGACGTTCTCAAGGAACAGGCTACCGGCGGTCGAGCCTGGGTAATTGACGATAGCGCCACCCCAGCTCTGTCCGTTGGTGTTGCAGTTCTTCATGGAACCCTCGCTCAGGATAGCAACCGTGTCTTCAGCGAAGTTGAAACACGCGTCATCGGCACCGTCCACAGCGAAGTTCGTCATCTCGACGACCGTTCCTTGGCCAGAGCCGTGCTTGAAAGCCGCGCCGACGTTCGTGAAGGTCACGTCGTTCATGGTGAAGTTTCCAACGTTGGCGTTGGTGCTGGGTGAGCTGCCGTGGCGGCTACCCGCAACAATCGCGGCATCGCTGGTGTTCCGGAAGTCGACGTGAGAGAACTCGTGTCGATCGTCGGTACCCGTGGTGCACGCGGCGGTGAACGCCATGCCCTTCCACTCGCCACCGGCCTGTCCCTCAAAGGTCACAGGGTTGGCAGCGTTTCCGTTGATCTTCATCTCGTCACAGGTGCCATCGAAGGAGATTCCCTTGCCGTCCGCCACCTGAACCACAACGCCTGGCTCGATGGTGAGGTCGGCGGAGATGGACAGGTAGTCGTTGCTGGGGTTGATGCGGATTGGGCTGTCGTCGATGTCCCACGTGGTGTCCGTGGTGATATCGGCATCGACGTCCGTACCCTTACCGTTGTACGGCATGGTGCGGTAGCGGACGCTGCAGTCAATCGCGGTGTTGTCGTAGCAGTAGTAGGAGGTGTAGTAACCCCACCATGGAGCGATCGTACCTGCGCGCGACGCAGAGTTGCCCGAGTAGGGCATGTTGGGGAAGTTGCTGCTCCAAGTGGAGACACCGCGCTCGAGGCTGGTGGCTCCGTTGTCGATGAAGTACATGTAGCCCTGGCGACCCAAGCGGACGCGGTCGTTCGAGTCAGTGCCCTCGTAGAGGGTACCAAAGTACTCGAATTCGAAGTCATCGGGCATGTCGATGTTCGCGTTGCAGCTGGACTTGTAGGTGTTCCAGTAGGAGCTGTACGCGCAGTAGTACCCGTACGGCGTACCGCTGCTGCTTCCGCTGATGGCCGTGTCGTAGTTCTTGATCTCGGTCAGGCCGGGCGAGAAGGTCTCGTGGCCGTTGCTCGTTGAGGACGTGTGCATGCGGTAGTTCGCGGTGAACGGGTTGGACCCGTAGAGCCAGCCGTTGCCCTTCTGGAGGGTCTCACCCTTGGACCGGGTTTGGTCTTGGTACCCCGTAGCGGAGTAGTCAACGTAGACCTGACAGCCGGTGTCGTACTTGAACTCAAACTCGTTCGTCACGTCGTAGAAGACGACTTGGTAGGTGCAGAGGTAAGTGCTGGTGTAACCCATGTCGTGCCATTCAACGATGAACATCTTGTTCGGGTCGCCGACTTCGAACGTGGAAGCGGTGGTCTGAACAGAGTTCGGCGTGGTCACGTCAGTGGACACGTCCTCGGCTGTGATGTAGTACTCGATGTAGTCCGAGGTGTCGAGGTTCGTGATGTCAGCCGACCAGTCACAGGCCGCCAGCACACACTGCGTGGTGGTCTTTCCGACTGGGGTCATGATCTGGGACATCTGAGAGCCGTTGTTCACGCTGTAGTACAGGGTTGGACCGGTTCCGGCCGAGGTGCTGACGTTGAGGCCAGCGGGTGGCGAACCGCCGTCGGCGATGGTAGCGGTGACCGTGCGCGAGCGAGCGTAGGAGTCAGCCAGCGATGTGTGTGTGATCGTCGGCGCGTAGGTGTCGGGCTCTGGTGCGATCTTCGACACGTCGTAGGTGACGGCGAAGCCGGTTCCAGTGCGGGCGTAGTAGCCCGCGCCGAGAGCGAAGCCGTTCCACTTGTAGTTCGTGTTGTAGGTGTAGTAGTATCCAGAGGAACAGCTTGGGCTACCAGAGGAGGAGCGCAGGAAGTGCGTCCAGCCGTTGGTACCCGTGCACACGACGTTCTGACCGGTGCTGGAGTAGGTCGCGTTCCAGGAGTAGCCCGCGAACTCGCCGGTGATGTCGCCGGGGACAACGTAGCGGTGTGCGGCGCTGTAACCGTAGGTCGAGACCTGAGAGGCGGTGCTGCCACCGGCCAAGGGTTCTTCGATGCTGGTTTCGTCACCGATACCGACCATGGCAAACTCATCGCCGTCCCACATGAAGACGAGGTTCATGCCGGGGCCGTCGGCGGCCGAGATGCTGAGATAACCGCCGTTGTCGTCGTCGAGGTACACCTTACCGGGGCTGGAGCCGCCGGTGTTGTAGGACGAAGTCGCGGGGTAGGTGGAGGTCTGCCACTGGACGATCCAGTTGTTGTAGAAGTAGTTCTGCGACGAGGCGCCGGTGTAGAAACAGCGGTTGCTGCCAGTGCCACAGTCAGAGGTGTCGAATTCGAAGTAGTACTCGTTGCTCTGGTCGAAGTAGCTCATCTGACGATCAAAGAACTTCGTCGGGCTGAACAGGTTCGTCGCGCTGACCTGAGTGGTCAACTGAACCATCTTCTTGGCGTCACCGGCGTTGTTGACGTCGTCAACAAAGAACCAGTAAGGCGTTGGAGTGGTCTGAGACCCGGTCAGAGCAGGCGTGTAGCCCTCGTTGGGGTCTGCAGCGCCGGTGCTGTCAACGTTCAGGTCCTGGTACCACCAGTAGTAGGTGACGTAGTCGCCAGCGTTGATGTCAGCGGTCTGTGCCTTGAACTGGCACTCCGGGCTGGAGGTGCTGCACGTACCGATCGTCGTGGCGGCGACCGAGGTGTAGGAGCCGTTGTTGACGGCGTAGTAGAGGGTGGGCTCGTTGCCGCTCGTGGTGTCGATACCGGAGGTGTCGGACAGCCCGAGGAAGAAGGTGCGCTCACCCTCAATGTAGGAGGTGATGCCATCGTACTCACCGAACGAGGCTGTTGGTGCGTCGGCGTCGGTACCGCCCGAGTAGGTCAGGGCGATGTAGTTGTTCGAGGAACCGCTGGTGTAGGCGTAGGTGTACACGTACTGGCGGGTACCGGAGTTGGTACCCGTGGTTGCGATACCGGAGTTGTCGAAGGATTTCGACAGACCAACGCTGGACGTACCGTTGAGAGCGGACCAGATGTAACCGGCCTGGGTCGAGGACGAACAGGACGTGGTGCCGGTGGAGTCGCAGAAGACAGCGGTCTTCCAGCCTGTACCGTGGTCGCTCTCACTGAACGCGATTCCGGGGGAGTGCACGGAAGAGACGATCATCGCCTTCTGGGCCGTGCCGCCGTAGCCGCTCGTCAGGTAAGAGGTGCTGATGGCGCCGCTGCACGAGGGGGAGCTCATGGAGTAGCCGCTGTAGGTTTGGTAGTAGTAGTACCCGCTGGTTGGCGCGCTGCCAGTAGCGGACGTTGCTGGACGGGTCGTACCGCAGTCCTCCATGACCTTGACGTCAAAGTCGATCTTGCTGTTGGAGAGGTAGGAGTAGTGGTAGCTGACGTATTCCTTGTACTCGATCTTGTCCACGGAAGCGCCGGTTGGGAGGGCGTTGCTGCTCGAGAAGGTGAACTTGTGCCAAGGGGTGTAGAAGTAGTAGGGGCGGAAGGTGCTGCTGGACTTTCCGTTGTACGAGTTGTGGTACATGTAACGGTAATTGCTGTTGTAGCAGTTGTTGTAGGACACGTAGCAGTATCCGCCGCCAGCGCTTGTCACGCTGAGCGTTGGGTCAAGCCCGAGAGGGAAGACACGCTCGTCGTCGAGGAGCCAAGCGGTTTCAACGGCCGTGGTCAGGAAAACCATGGGTCCTTGGGCCATGACAAAGAAGGTCCCAAAGTAGGGCTCTTCGACGCCGGGCTCGATGACCATTGGGGCAGGGATTTCGGCGTACAGGTCGCCGGTCTCCACGTTGCGAATCTCCAGGTGGCTGTCGGTCTGGACCAAGTCGGTTCCGACCATGACATCGCCGCTGTAGAGCGCGTGTCCAGCGGGGAGGCGCATGCCTTCGGTGAAGCCGAACCAGTGCGCACCTTCGTCGAGGATGGGTCGCTCGCGAATCACAAGGTTCTGCTTCACCTGGAAGGTGTTGACTTCGTAGTCGAGGTCATAGCCTTCCGCAAGGGGGTAGCGGATGGTGTTGCCGCCCACCGTCACCTCAGAGGTCGCGGGAGGCGCCTCGAAGGGGGTGTGGCTGGTGCCGGATTCGTCCATCACAACGAGCATGGGGTTGAGACCGGTCAAGATCGCGTCGTCCCACTCGCTTGGCTGAATCACAACACCGTTGGCAACTTCCGCCGAGAAAGCGGTGTTGAAGGTGTTCTCGACAACTTCCCAACCGAAGGCCGTGGCCTGTAGGTTCAGGTCGATGTCACTCCACGTGCCATCGTTGTCGTAGTGGATGGGCTGGTCCGAGATCATCTGCGTGAAGGTTCCGTCCGCATTGCGGAAGGTCTTCATGTTCGCGTCTCGGGCACCCACGACTTCGCTGCCATCAGCGAAGCCGTACTCCACGGGTTCCAGTTTCTCGGGCTGCGCGAAGACATCGTCTTCAGCAACCTGGTTGTGCTCTGCCGCCGAAACACTGTCGTCGATGGGGTTCCCCACGAGACCCGTCATCGGGGTCAGGGCCATCAGCAGTGTGAGCAGCACGGCGATGCCGATGCCACCCATAGCGGTCTTCTTCTTGTTCGTCATTCCCAACATTGTCATTCACCCCATACGGACTGTATGCATTGCATCTGAGGTTCTGTATCGGTTATAGGCATTGGGGTACATGTGCTTTGAACACCCTGATTGGCCAGCATTACAGAACCGATAGCCTGCGGGCCTGTTCGGCCACCATTGGTACGTTCTTTTTGTGCATTGGAGGTCCGCTCCAACCGGAAATTTAGGGGATGAACAAAGCCAACGTGCTCTGTTCTCTTGAAGCCGAAACAGGCGCTTTTTGGCCCAAAGTTGAATGAAAATCTTACACATCGCAGTAAAACGTGGACCGCTCCAAGCAAACGTGCCGTCTCGGATGCGATCTTGTGTTCCCAATCAGGCCGAAATTGAACCAAACCATCCGCTCAGATGATCCATTGACCGTCCACCGGAGGTCCTGGTCTCGAAGAACTTGATCGCTTTGAAGAGGGAGCACGGAGCAGGGCCATCGTGCCCTTTCGCCCATGATGCACATCACAGGAGCAGGTTGTCGCGGCATGCGCCACAGCGATGCGCCAAACGGTTAGGGGTTCCAGCGTCGGAAGGCCCGCCTCAGAACGACTTCCTGTTGCCGAGCAGTCGGCAGGGGCACCCGGCGTGCTCACGCACACCGGATGCCGTGTGGACCGTACCCGCCGGGCAGGGTCCGAGTCAGCGAAGGATTTCAGTAATCCCAGTCCTTGTCGTCGCCGCCGCCACCGCCGCGGGTGACGATGATGGCGCCAATGACGATCGCTGCGACCACAACACCGCCGATGGCGGGCAGGGTCCAGCTGGGCAACTCGCTGTCGCCGCTCACGTCCTCACCAACGGTTCCGTTGCCGTCATCCGTGTTGGTGAAGTCCGCGTCACGGCGGTACTGAGCCGAGGCGTCGCCGTCGTTGGCCAACTTGCTGTTGCCGAGGGCATCCACAGCAACACCGACGAAGTGGTAGGTCTCCGTACCGGTGAACGTGGGCTGAGCAATCTCGACCGTGTTCTGAGTCAGACCAACCGTGGTGCATTTGTCACCAGACGTGCGAATGTTCGCCTTGTCGGTACCGTAGCAGATGCGCCAGTTTGCAACGTCACTGTCGTCGCCAACAGACGTCCAGACGACGGTGAAGGAATCGCCGTTCGCTGGGGCGGTGATGCTGGTGATGGACATCGCGCCATCGCCGTCAACTTCGGAGTCCGCCGTCACGTTGCCAAGACCGACTTGTTGGTCGTTGCAGAGGCGGTCTTCGGTGCACACCTTGACCGAGATGGTGTAGGTGGTACCGTGCGTGGTGAAGGAGCCAGGACGCGTGTAGGTCTTGACGTCAGACGCAAAGGCCTCAACATAGGAGTTCATGCAGTCGGCATCTGCTGCAACGTCACAGATCTCCAGAAGGAAGATGTCGCCAAGGGACATGGTCTGTGTCGCGTCGATGCCCCAGTTCACAATCAGCGTGCCGCCCTTCCCGGCTGTTGCGGAGAAGGCGGTGATGCCGACGGTCGGGGCCTCTGCGAGGTCGAGTTCGCCACCAAAGAGGACGAACTTTCCTGCGCTCAAGGTGTCTTCGTTTGCAGGCAGGTCCCACGTGAAGACCACCTTGGTGGGATCATCCGTGCTGGCTTCCGCCGTGCCGTCGATGAGTTGGTACATGCTGCCTTGGTTGAACCAAATGCTTCCGTCTCCGTCGAGGAGGGCGGATGGGACCGTGAAGGTCATGCTTTGGCTCAAAACACCGCTCGCAGCGAGGGAACCAAGCTGCGCATCGGGGGCGAAGTCGATGACCGCCACCGAGTCGTACTGACCGGAATAACCGGGGAGTTCCATACCGGTCACACCAGTGCCCGCGTCGGTTGCGGTGATGGTGTAGGGCGTGGTGCTGGAGTACTGCAGGGCGTACGACACCGTGATGCCACTGTCGGCCGTGGTGGATTCGGCGGTCACGTCGTTCCAGATGGTCAGATCCATGTATTCCGAGGTGGATGCGCCGTTGTCGTCGGTGACGGTCACCTTCACGCGGGGAGCGGGCATGTACTCGGGCAGGATTTGGAAGGTGCACTGAGCACCAAGAGCACCCACGCCGCCGCACATGCCGAGTTCATTGTCAACGCCGCTGACTTCGACGGCCCAAGTGTAGGTCAGGCAGTCGCCGGCGATGCAGTCCACGTCAAAGGCGAGCACATCGAACTCGAGCGGTGCTTCCTGCGACACGATGAGGTCGCCGGTGTTGAACATCGTCATGGAGAGGACGCTGGGTTGGTTGTTGACCACGTCGAGGTTCATGACCTTCCGGTTGTTGGAGGCCTTCTCGTCGGCGACGCTCTCATCAAGACGCTCGGCGGTGGTGTCCCAGACGCCGAGGAAGTTGAGGTTGGCTTCGAAGGTGTACTCACCGACGACGAGCGCGTTTTCGTTGTTGAGCATCACACAAGCAGACCCGAAGACGTCAGCCTCCTGAGGGGTACCTTGGCCGTTGTGGGCGCCCAGAAGTTTGTGGGTGTAGGCAGGAGCGAGTCCGGTTGGGCAATCGTTCGTGTTGTACGTGGTTGCCGTGCCATCGGGAGAGGTCACCGTGAAAACAACGTCCCAGTCGACCATCTTGCTGATGTCGGAACCGAAGTGTCCCACGGTGGCGTGGAGGAGGGTGGTGCCAACACGCAGGTCAAGGTCCATGCCGTCCTGCACAACAGAGGTGGGCTCACCTGAGCCGTCCGCGCTGTAGCCTTGGGCCACAGAAAGCGTCTGAAGACGGATGTCGTGGAAGAGGGCGCTGAACCCGTAAATGTCGTCCGAGTCCGTGCGGGAGTAGTCGTCGTTGTTCTCCACAAACTCGCACCAGTTGTCGCTGGTCAGCTCAACGGGCGGCTCTGCAGTGGGGTCATCGATCCATGATTCGGAGCAGGACGGGTCTTGTCCGTACATCGTGTAGTCGACGAGACGTGCATCAATGCTGTATCCACCGTCGCCAGGGGTGACCGTTCCGGTCATGGTCCAAGCGGTCTGGTACGCGAGGACAGAGCGGGAATCGTCGGTGCCGGTGTCGGTGGTGGTGTTGCGGTAAACCTCAACGGTTTGTGTGTTGCCGGCCACGACGAGCCATTCATCACCGTCAACGCCGAGGTCAAATCCACCGCCGCTGGCGGCGTCGAAACCTTGGAGTTCGAGGTTCACATTGACTTCACGCGGGTCAAAGTTCTGGCTGCCGTCTGCCGTGACGGTCAGCAGGAACTGGCGGGACTCGGTGCCTGTTCCAACAGCGCGGTCACCTTCTTCGCAGACACCAGCACCATCCGTCCAGCACAGGTC
>PCBQ01000091.1 GCA_002731395.1 Methanobacteriota archaeon | reverse complement strand
TTCACCTCGAAGCGCGCGTGGGGCGTTGCGACGATTGGCGCGTCGGCCGCGACGCGACCTTCGAAACCGGCACCCTCTCGGTCGGAGGTTTCCGAAGGAAGTCGGACCTCCGCCACCACCTTGACGATACAGGCGGTACCGTCCGGATCGGCTTGGCCGTTCATGGCCAAGGCAGCCGTCATGACGACCATCACGTTGAGATCCATCACCACGTGGGCCACACCACCTCGACCCTCGTCGCCAACGTCGCTTGTGGTGGACGCAGCCGCAGCGTCGGTACGGGAAGACTGGTCATCGACGTGGGTGCCGACGGCACCGATGCCGGTCAGGTCTTCCGAAACCTGCTGCTCAGCCAGGGCGCACGGGCCGACGCAATTCCAGAATTGGAAGTGCTGGCTGATGACGTTTCGGCCATACACGGTGCCGCCAGCGCCAGCATTGATGACGACCAGCTTCACTACTTGACGAGCCGTGGACTGGACCCCGACGAGGCAACCTCGATGATCGTCGAGGGTTTTCTGGCTGACGCCTTCCGGCCCATCGCTGCCGCGGAGGCAAGGCGCACACTTCGTGACCGGCTCACGGTTCATCTTGACTGTGCTCGCATCACCTGAGGTCATCGCATGGTCGACGCTTCTGATTTCCCCATCCTCTCTCGGACGGTGAACGGCAAGCGCTTGGTGTACCTCGACAACGCGGCCACCACACAGAAGCCACAGGTCGTCATCGACGCCATGAACCGCTACTACACAAACAGCAACGCCAACGTTCACCGCGCCGTGCACACCCTCGCGGGTGAGGCCACCGACGGCTACGAGGCCTGCCGAACCAGCCTCAAGGCATGGTTCAGCGCCGACCGCGTCGTGATGACCAGCGGCACCACGGAAGCGATCAACCTCGTTGCCCACGGCTGGGGACGTGCGAACCTGAACGAAGGCGACGCCGTAGTCTTGACCGAAATGGAGCACCACAGCGACATCGTCCCGTGGCAAATGCTGTCCAAGGAACGTGGTGTTGAATTGCGCTACGTTCCGGTTCTGGACGACATGACCCTCGACATGGATGCTTTCGAGGCGTCGCTTGACGGGGCCAAACTCGTGTGCGTTGTTCACACGTCCAACGTCTTGGGTGTTCGAAACCCGGTTGAACGCATCATCGAACTCGCACACGCTGGCGGTGCGCGGGTGCTGCTCGATGCAGCCCAAGGCGCACCGCACACCCGCATTGACGTGTCCGAACTCGACGTGGATTTCCTTGCGGTGTCGGCGCACAAGATGCTTGGACCTACCGGAATCGGATGCCTGACGGTCAGCGAAGCGGCGTTCAACGAAATGGTCCCGTTCATGGGCGGAGGCGACATGATCGACCAGGTCACCACCGAAGGATCAACCTACCAAGACAACGAGCACAAGTTTGAGGCTGGAACCCCACGAATCGCCGAAGCCATCGGGTGGAAAGCGGCCATGGACTACTTGGAGAGGGTTGACCTCGACGCGGAACATCACCGCCTGCTCGGGATTGCACGATGGACCGCAGAAGCCCTACGCAACCTTGGTTGCACGGTTTACGGCCGCCACGATGACCTTGATTCGGCCGTTGTCTCTTTCCTTCATCCAGCGCTGCACGCCGAGGACATGGCCCACTTGCTCGACGCGCAGGGCTTCGCGGTGCGTACGGGCCACCACTGCGCCCAACCCTTGCTGCATCGCTTGGGCATCTCGAGCACCGTCCGTGCCTCGTTTTACCTCTACAACACGATGGAAGAAGCAGAAGGCTTGGTCAACGCCTTAGAACACGTGCTAGAACGCTTTGGAGGCTCGTCATGATCTCCGAAGCCTTGCAGGAAATCATCCAAGAATTGGCCGAAATCGAGGACCGTATGGAGCGATTTGAGTTCATCTTCGACCTTGCAGAGGACGTGCCTGAACTCCCTATCGAAGCCTGGAACGACGACAACCGCGTCAAGGGCTGCCAGTCGCAGGCCCATCTCGAGGTCAGACTCGAAGGCAACCGTGTCTTGCTGAGGGGTGGTGCAGATGCGCGTTTGGTTCAGGGCCTGATGGGGCTGTTGGCCTTGGGCATGCACGATCAGCCCCTCGATGTGGCGCGTGCGATGACGGTGGACCACATCAAAGAAGCCGGAGTGTTGAATTCCTTGACGCCGAGTCGCTCGAACGGTGTTCGCACGATGTTCGACATGATTTCGCAACGGTTGGAGGCGATGAGCGATGGTGAATGAAGCCGAGGTCTTGGACGCCCTGCAAACGGTCGAGGATCCTGAACTGGAGATTTCGATCGTCGAGCTCGGCCTCGTCTACGCGATCCGCATCGAAGCCAAGGACGAAGGCCCCCACGCTGAAATTGACATGACCCTGACCAGCCCCGGATGCCCCGCAGCTCCTGAAATCATGGCTGCCACCCACCGCGCTGCGCTGAACAGCGGCCTTTCGACCGTCCACGTCAACCTCGTGTGGACGCCGCGTTGGGACCCAAGCATCCACGCGAGTGAAGACGCGCGGATGGACATGGGCATCTGGGACTGACGTCACAGCCTTGAAGCAAGGCCCGCCATCCCACACTGTGCGACGAGCAGGCGTGTGCCTTGATCTGCGAAACCTTCCCTTCGGGGAGGGCATCGGCGAGGCACGCAAAGCCGCCATGCGTTGGATCGATCTCTTGGCCGACCTTGGGCTGAGTCTATGGCGCGTTCCTGCTTTGGCGGTGCTCGATCATGACAGAATGCCGCACTCCGGTTTGGCCTTCGACCCCTCACTCCACCGGGGGCTGGCAGAAGACGTGGACATCGACGACGATCATATCACGGCATGGCTGAGCGATGAACCATGGCGGGTTCACCACGCCGTGCACGCCACCATCGCCGAGTCCGAAGGCGAGGACTGGCGGGCGTGGCCCGAGTCCTACCGGCCCGAGAACGGAAACCTGAGCGTGGAGGTTGACGCCAACCGTGTCCGATACCATGCCGGTGTGCAACTGCAAATGGAGATCGGTTGGAAGATGGTGCTGCACCATGCCAACATGCGTCAAGTCATCGTGGCCCTCGACGTTGCCTCGAGCACCTCGCCAGCATCCGTTGAGGCATGGACGCAGCAAGGCAGGGAGGCGTGGCCCGTGCGCGCGATCACGAACGCGCGGCGCGCCCACGTGCTCGCTTTGGGTGAGGGCATGGATGCCGCGTTCGTCGAAGGTTTGCCTGAACTTCCTGTCGGGTTCGTGGTGCATGGTGAAGACCCGAGGGGAGCCGACCTTGGTCGACTTCGCTGGTCCTCACGACGTGACGGCGAAGATGAGGCTTGCTTTGGTCTGCTTGCGGGAACCACGACCGAAGACCTTCATGCGCTGCTCGAAGGCCCGGCAAGGTGGGTGGCCCCGTCCTTCCACGATCTTGCACCCCCGGGCCTCGGTCCGTTCGATGCTGACGTCCTGATGCCGTACGCCATCGCCGCTCATGAACGAGGTCGATGAGATGCAGGCCATTGGAATCGATGTCGGTGGAAGCGGTTGTCGCCTCGCTGTGGTCGACACCGTGACGGGTGAAGTCGAAGGAGACGTGCTGCGGCTTGACCATGACCTTGAGACCTCGACACAGGACATCCTCGTCGCGCTTCACGAAGCACTGGACGGCCTCCCGTCGCTTCCCGTTGGGCTTGGTTTTCCCGGTCGTGTGAATGGAAGCACCGTGCAGACAGCACCCAACCTCCGCTCGACGTGGCCGGGCACCGATGTGGCCATGTCCCTCGGAAGGCCGAGCCTCGTGCTGCTCAACGATGCAGATGCGGCCGCGGTGGCGGAGCAGCGGCTTGGGGCTGCCGTTGGTGAGGACGGAGTGGTGCTGATGATCACCGTCGGGACGGGCTTGGGCAGCGGAGTCCATCACGCAGGACGTTTGGTACCTGGATTCGAACTCGGCTTGCTCCCTCATCCGACACGAGGGGGGGTTCTGGAAACCCACGCGAGCGGTCGGGCACGAGTGGTCGAGACGCTGGATTTGCCGAGCTGGTCCGGCCGGTTCAACGAGGCCTTGTCGGTCATGGAGCAAGCCATCGATGCGAACCTGATCGTCGTCGGTGGAGGCCTGACCGAACATTGGGACGTGTTTTCGCCTCTGCTCAACGCTTCAGCGCCATTGCGGAAAGCAAGGTTTGGGGCGAACGCCGGCCTCATTGGCGCTGCCCTAGCGGCCGTGGGCCTCAACGCTTGACGACGATGGTCAACAGATCGCCGTCCTTGAGCAGATGGTCAAGACCAACGCGCTGCCAATCGAATTTCGCACTCGGACCCTTGACTTTCGCGTATCGGAATTTACGGACGAAGTCACGATGCAACTTGCTGCAGATGGTTTCCACCGTCGAGGTGTCCTTCACGATGAGCGGCTCCTCAAGATCTGCTTCGCCGCCTTGTGGTTTGAGGAAGACACGCATGAATCCAAGGTTGTCGTAGATGAAATCCTTCAGCTCCTCCAGGCCTTGTTCCTTGAACGCAGAGATGCGCATGATGGGCCAGTCGTTGGGAAGCATGGACTCCGCATGCTGAATTTGCTCCTCCGTGGCGATGTCAATTTTGTTGATGGCCACCACCGCTTTTTCGTAAACGCGGTTCATGGCGAGGGCGTCGACGATTTGTTCTGCGGTGGTGTCGTGACGCAAGGTCACGATGGCGCTGGTGTAGCCAAAGGTCCGGATGATGGCGCCCATTTCTTCGGGCGTCAGGTGGGTTTGTTCCACCGTGGTGCGGACGTCGATGCCGCCTTTGTCCGAACGCACGATGAACACGGGAGGACGCTCCTCGTTGAGGCGCAGACCTGCGTTGTGGAGCTCACGGTAGAGCACGTCAAAGTGGCCGTCTTGGAAGGGATCCACAATGAAGAGCACCATGTCTGCTGCGCGAATCACACCGAGAATTTCCTTGCCGCGGCCTTTGCCTTCGGCAGCACCCTTGATCAAACCGGGCAGGTCGAGAATCTGGATCTTCGCACCGCGATGCTCCATGACGCCCGGGATGCATGTCAACGTGGTAAACGCGTAGGCACCGGTCTCCGAATGAGCGTCAGTGACTTTGGAGATGAGCGTGGACTTCCCGACTGATGGAAAACCGACCAGAGCGACCGTAGCGTCGCCGGATTTGCGGACTTCGAACCCCTTGCTCGGACCGGCGCTCCTCGCTGAGGCAGCGGCTTTCTCTTGCTTGAGTTTGAGTTGGGCAATCTTGGCCTTCAACTTGCCAATGTGTGCGTTCGTGGCCTTGTTTTTCTGGGTCTTGTGAATTTCGTCCAAGAGCGCCTGAATCTGCTCCTGGATCGTCGCCATGCGTCGTCCCCGTGTGTGTGGTCCGCGAGTCAGGCTTCAACCTCACCCTTCTGACTGGCCTGAGAGCGAGGCTTGAAACACGCGAAGCGTGCGCTCAACGCATGGGCCTCGAGTTGGTGCTCCTTCTCGTGGACAAACCCAAGTTGGCGTCACTCCTTGAGCGCACTTGGCACGACGTTGACGTCGCCATGGAAGCCGCTGAACTCCGTCCCGCGCGCCCCAAAGCCGACGGACGCTTGGTCCGGCCCTTCGACATCGACGCAGAAGCCGAATGGCTCGATTGGTCGGAGGCACAAACGGATGTGGATCGCAGCCTTCCGCTTCACGCATCGCTGCCTACCTGCGAAGACGGCGAGGAAGGTCTGCTCCACCTCATGCGATGGGCCAGCCCGGGCTCCTGGGAAGTTTGGGAAGGTCGGGCCTTCCTGTATTTCGACGTCCTGCTCGGCCGAGACGTGGCGCACGTCGACGACCTCTATGCCGAGTCAACGTGGTCAGCCATACGTGAAGAGGCCGGAAAACGTACGGAAACCGAGCTCGTCGAAGCGGTGGTGCTCGACTGGATGCAACGTCGAGAAGCCTTGGGCGAAACCCTCGATGAACACCGCGACCCGCGCATCCTCCCCACCCACGAAGCCCATGTTCGAGCCACTGGAAGTTTGTCGTATGCCCTCAGCCGTCTTTCTGCTGAGGGGAACTTGGTGGGCATCGTTGGACGTGAACACTTGACGGCGACCGCGTGGGGGCACGGAGCATGGAACCTCACCAACCTCCTGCATGACGGCCTTCCATCCTCCGAATGACGACGGGTTGAAAGACGGGGGCAAGAAGGCCACCACCATGACGGAAGACCTCCCAGAGGAGGAGCCGGTCGAAGTGACCGTTGAGGAACCGGAGGTTGAGCCGGAACCCGTCGACCCGCTTACTGAAGCGCTAGAACGGGCCGAAGCGGCTGAGAAGGAAATCGCCTACAGGGAGGCCGACCTGCAAAACGCGCGCAAGCGGTTCGCTCAAGACCGTGCAGAAATCACGCGCTACGGTGCGCAACACCTCGCTCGGCGCATGGTCAGCGTCCTCTCAGATGTCGACCGTGGTCTTGCTTCAACAGAAGGCGATGACGGGCCAGCAGCCCAGGCCCTTCGCCTCCTCCATGATCGCTTGACGGCCGAATTGAAAGCGGCGGGCGTGGTTCGTATCGAGGCCAAAGGGAACCCCTTCGACCCCTCGAAAATGGAGGCCATCACGACCGTGCCGGCGACGGAGGACCATCCGGCCGGTCAGGTCATCGAGGAACTTGAGGCCGGCTTCATGCTCCATGACCGGGTGCTGCAAGCCAGTCGTGTGGTCGTAGCGGCCTGATTCAACCGACCACAGCGCCCTCATGCAGGAGGGAGAGCCTGTACAGTGCATCGTGCTCGAGCATCCATTCGATGACCGCTGCGGGAACGTTGGGGCCGAGCACGGTACGCACCGCGTCGTCGTTGCCGACCGTTGAAAGCATCCGAGCCGTTTCGCGCACGCGCCACCCTTCGCGATCACGGCGGGCTTCGAGCGGGACGCGAACCACCGTCCAACCGCTCGCTTCGTACAGCGCGGCCGTGTCTTCGTCCGAGGTCAACAGGTCGCCCTCGCCGTGGACGCCAGAGGCGTGCTCCACCCATGCAGGCGGGTCGTTGATGTCATTGATGTGGCAGTAGGTCAACCGGGACACATCGCCCTCGCTGCAGGCATCAACGGCCCAAGCACGGATCATTGCCTCACGTTCCTGGGCCGACCACGGGTTTCGCATGGATGCCTCCGCGGTCGATGAACCGATGGCGATCATGACCTCGTCGCTTCCAGCGTGGAGCAACGCGGCGTTCACCAAACCTGCATGCCCGCAATGAAAAGGCTGGAAGCGCCCGAGGATCACCGTGCGGACCATCGAAAGGCCTCAGTCGAGGTCGAGGTTGGACAGCACCGCTTCGAGGCGCGTGACCTCTTCTTCAATGGAGCGACGTTCCTTGCTGCCGATGCGTTCCTCGAGGCGCTCGGTGAGGATATTGATGTCCTCACGGATGGCCAAGCGCTGACGTTCCGTACGGCGGTCGATGACCTTCATGCGGGCCTGTGCAGCGTGTTGGCGAGCGCGCTTCTGGGAGAGCTTCTCTTCGGTTGGAGCGGGCGCCTTGTCCAGTTCGACCGCGACGGGGAAGGGAATCACGATGCCTTCTTGCGAGAATTCGGCGTCGATCATGCTGAGCAGCTGATCGTTGGCGATGCGCTTGTCGGCAAAGGATGCAAGCCACACGTAGAGGCGGTAGACCTTGGCGTAGTCGGACATTTCGAGGAATTCGACGTGGGGCGCAGGATCGTCCAAGACGTACTCCGAATCACGGGCGACACGAAGCAGCGTGTGCTTAACGTGGGCGGATTTCTCGTCATAGTCCACACCGACGTCAACGCTCAAAACCACACGGCGTGGCAGTCCATCGCCACCTCCACGGGCCATGTTGGTGATGGTGGTGTTGACCAAGGTGTTGTTGGGGATGATGACCAGTTCTTCCTCAAGGGTGAGGATCTTCGTGGAAAGCATGCCCATGGTCATGACCGTGCCTTCGATGCCGTCGACCACAATGCGGTCGCCGTTATCGAAGGGCCGATCGAGGGAGAGCATGAAGGAGTTCATGATGTTTCCAAGCGTGTGCTGAACGGCCAAACCGATGATGATGGAAAACACAGCCAAGGACGCGAGCACACCGGAGAGGTTGATCGACAATTGATCTGCAGCAAGGACGATACCAATGGCCCAAACGGTCCCCCGGGCGAGGAACACAAGCAGAGGATTGGAACCCTCGACCTTGACGTCCCGGCTCTTCTGCATGTTGTCGAGGAAGGTGGTGAAGACCACCTTGATGGTCGCCGAAAGCGCGGAGGCAGAGATGAGGATCAGCGTTGCGTACACATAGGCTGGTGCGGATTCTCCGAAGTCATCGAAAAGCCACTGAACCATGAACAGAGCTGCAACAAGGGTGACGCTGAGCAGCACGCGGCTGGAAACGATCTCGACGAGGTCGTCGTCCCACGACGGTTGAGTTCGTCCGGCCAATTTCCTCATGAGGCCGAGAATGACCTTGTTCGTGAAGAGGGCGGCGAGGGCGACAAACACCACGGCGATGACGGCCTGCATCCAAAAATCAAGAGCATCAACGACGGACAAATCCACGAGGCTGTCGGGGATGCCGAGCACATCATTCAGAGGGCGGCCCATGCACGCGAGGCCACCGCTCGCCCTCTAAGGCCTTCCGCCTGTATGCAGGGAGCGATTCACTCTTCTTCGCCGGAGGGACCGAGCATGGCGCGCCACTCGAAGAGGTCGACACGGTGGTCGACGTCAACGTCCGAGGACGTGATGATGCGCGAAACCTTGGCGGGGTCGAGGTCCTCGCCCAAGAGCGAGGACAGGCCGTTGAGGAGTTCGGGGCCGTTCAGCTTCCCGTCGTCGTCCGTGTCGATCTGCTCGAAGGCCTCGTCAGCGGTCATTCCTCGTTCCTTCAATGCGGCCAGCAGGCGACCCAGGGCGCCCGCCATGTCCCAGTCCATGTCGTTGAGCATGCCATCGGACCTGTGCACCCGCACTTAGGCCTTCCTTCAGATGGAGCGCCTC
>PCBQ01000090.1 GCA_002731395.1 Methanobacteriota archaeon | reverse complement strand
GGCGGTTGGCGGCATGTCGGCCACGCTGGAGGCATCGAAGAGCAAGGTGGCCAGCGCCAGGGTCATCAGCACGCCGAGCACGGATCCAGAAAGCGGTGTTCCCCCCGACCATGCGTACCTTCGACCAAGTCCCCACAGGGAGGGACGTGTGGCGTTGCCGGTCAACTCGGGCCATGTTTCTCCCGGTTCTTGTGACGTGGTCTCGTGCTCGACGTGCTGCAGTTGGCCCTCGTCCAGCACGTAGACTTGATGGGCTAGCGGGAAGCGCTCAGGGTGATGCGTACCGATGAGCACCGTCGCACCGCGTGCCACCACCTCCGCCACCAAAGCAACGGTGGCAGAGCGCCCGCGCTCGTCAAGGGCCGACATTGGCTCGTCGAGGACCAAGAGGCTCTCGCGACCGTTGACCAGTCCAGGGAGCAACGCGCCAAGGACGCAGACCTTCCGACGCTGACCCTCCGAGAGCGAGAGCATCCGGTCATCCAGACGGTGACGCAGGTCCATGCGCTGGGCCAAATCGGCCAAGGCTTCGTCGTGAACGTGCACGCCTGCGACTGACGCGCACACCTGCAGGTGATGGCGCACGCTTTGGTCGCGCACGCTTCCATCGGTTTGCAACAACACGCCAAGGGGAAGATGTGGGCGGCTGGCGCGCCTTCCTTCAGCGTCGCGGACCACCTTCGAGCGGACCTCGACGGCCCCTTCTTCGAGCGGGTGCAAGCCGAGAATCGTCTCCATGAGGGTGGACTTTCCCGTACCGTTCTCACCGAGCAAAAGCGTGCATGTGCCCGCTTCGAGCGAGAGGTTGGCGCCACGCAGGACGGTGTGTTGCCCACGGCGAACCACCAGTCCGCGCGCTTCGAGCAGCGTGCCCATGTCGATGCGAGCCGACCCGCACCCAAGAAGCCGCCGACCCGCGAAGCGTCAAAGCAGAGGGCACCCAGGAGCATCCATGGCCACGGTTCCGTTCGCTTGGCCAGCCCTGAGTTTGCTCGAGCAAATCCTCATCATCGGATGGTGTTTGGCTGTCGTTCTGCCCATTGGCTACGCCATAAAATCGCGGGCACCTTTGTCCCTCGGCATCGTGCTTGCTGTTCTCTTTGGTTCCGTCATGCAAGCCCTCATCGGCGCAGCCTACCGAATGGACCTGATTCAGGACTTCATGCTCTGGTTCGATCTGGTGCTCATACCGGGCCGGATGAACGATCCACGTTGGTGGCACACGGCCGTCACGGCAGGGTTTCTGCACGCGCAATTCGACCTCATGCACGTCCTTGGCAACGTGGTGATCCTCGCCTTGGTCGGCGTGCCGCTCGAGCAACGTTTGGGGACGAAACGGTACGCCATCGTGTACGCCATTGGCTTGCTGGGGGGGTCGTTGGCGTGGACGCTTGCCAACTGGGAGAGCATCACGCCTGCGTGGGGAGCAAGTGGCGCAGCCTTCGGCCTCCTCGGAGCGTATTTGGCCGGTTGGCCTCGGGATGAGATTCCTTTCCCTCTCATTCTGATTCGGCCTTGGCCGGTCAGCCTCATTGCGCTGCTCTATTTCGGGCTTGAAATCGCGCGATGGTGGGCCGCAGAAGGTGGCGCCGGTGGTAACGTGGCTCACATGGCCCACTTGGGCGGCTTCCTTGCAACCTACCTTACCCTGCCGTTGGTGGCTCGCGGCGGCCCTGTGGCGACCGGTGTTGTCGACGGTGGACCGAGTGGCCTGTCAACCCTGCGCGGACGACGGGAGGCCATCAGAAACAGCATGGTCAACTTGGCCGAGGTCGAAGACCCGTGGACGGCGAGAAGCGTGCCGGTGCCCAAAAGCGCACGCGGTGTGCTGACCTCCTTGCTGGACGCCTCTGACGAGCCGGAAACTCGCTCAGCTTGGTTCGAGCAACTGGCGGCTGTCATCCGTTGCCCGGAGTGCGAGGGCGAAGTGGGCGTTGTCGAGCGAAAGAACGGCCCAAAACTACAGTGCGCCACCGACCCGCAGCACCTCGACTGGCCCCCCGATGAAGCACCTTGACGAAGAGGCAACGGGATAGGCTCAAAGGTGTCCCAGCGGAGCGTTCCATGATGAGCGGAAGACCGGACAAGGGTGCACGCGGCACGCGCGTTGCCCTCTTTCTTCTCGTCCTGATGGTCACAGGACCGGCCGCAGCGGGCAGTGAGGCCTTGCTCCCTGAAGCCGAACCACGCGTCAATGTGGTGAATGGCGTCCCTCCTCTGATGTGCGGCGACGAGCTTTGCCCAGCACCTGACCGGTGGCCGGACCGGGCCGAACGCGATGCCGCAGAAGCCTACGGCTGGTGGCTGGGGTATGGCCCAGACGTGGACGGGAACGGCATGGACGATCGCCTGCAGCGCGTCCTTGACGGAGCACCTTCCGTTTCGCCAACAGCCATCGAAGGAGCAGACGGACGCCTCACCGTCGCAATTGTCGTCGATTTCGCATGGCATCCTGGAGAGACCGATATCGCTGCACTTCGTGCGATCCTCGAGACCCATGGCTGGGTTGGCGAGGAAGGAGGCGCATGGTTTGACCTCCCAGAGAGTTTGGATTCCATCGTCCTTGACCGCGTTCCTGTTTCCGCACTTTTGGACATTTGGCGCCTCGAGGGCGTTGTTGTGGTCGAGATGCAGAACGTGCTGGTGCCCACCAATGACGTGGCCTCAAAGGCCATCCGAGCACGCGACAGCGACGTCTATGCTGGCGAAGTTCATCCCACTGGACTGACGGGCGCCGGCGTGGTCATCGCGGTGCTCGACACTGGCGTGGACAACGAGCACAGGAGCCTCAACGACTTCGACGACTCCGGTGACGCCCCCGATTTGGACCCGCTTTCCTACGACGATCACAAGTGGGTGGCAGGATTTGACGCCACGTCCTCCTCATCGAACCCGGATGGCTCACAAGACCCCGATGACGGTCAAGGTCACGGCACGCACGTCGCTGGGAGCGCTCTTGGTACCGGCGATGCATCGCGGCAGCACACGGGCACGGCTCCAGGCGCTTACCTTGTTGACGTCAAGGTGCTGACCGACGCGGGATTTTCCAGCAGCAACTCAGAGTACTCCATCAACGGCATCCAATGGGTGATCAACAACGCCAACACGGATTGGGGTCACAATGGATCCGCAAAAGGGATTCAGATTGCTTCGATGTCCTTTGGCTCGGCCGCCTCTCCACTCAACCCGAACGACACCGGAGACAACGGTTCGAGCGCTGAAGCGCGACAGGTGAACAACGCTGTGGATGCGGGCGTGATCTGCGTGATCGCGATGGGGAACGATGGTGCTCGACGTGTGCCCTCACCCGCCAGCGCCGACAAGGGCATCGCCATCTCTGCGGCCAACGACCGGGGCACCATCAACCGCACCGACGACTCGACGGCGAGTTACACCAACTACGGCCCACGTGACGACGACGGGGACGACGATGAATTGGACGAACTGAAACCCGATTTGGCGTCATTCGGCACAGGCATCACCAGCGCCACCGCGGCAACGGGCACGACCTTCCCTGGCCAGCCCGACCGAGCGAAGGCCGACAGCGGTTATGATTCGAAAGACGGCACAAGCATGGCCACGCCGCTGGCTTCGGGGGTCGTCGCCCTCATGCTCGAAGCCGATCCTTCACTCGAACCCGAGGAGGTCAAGCAGCTGCTGCGCGACTCGGCCGAACGGCGGGGAAGCGCGAGCGAACCTTCGATTGACCCGCACTGGAACGAAAAATGGGGTTGGGGCCTCATCGATGCATCTTGTGCGGTTGATTTGGTGCTCGAGCGCACGTGCACGGACCTGGACGGTGGTACCGTCATCGCACCGCCACCTGTCGGAGACGGGGATGGAGACCACGTCGACATCACCTCGCATCAAAACGGGAGCTTGCTCCTTGCGGGTGACCGTGTACGGTTCCAAGGCAGCGTGGAAGACACGGACGACCGAACCTACACGGAAGTCGAGGTCCGTTTGGAGCAGTACCGGGGCGGATCCAGCAATCCCGTGGAATTGCTTGATTGGCGTAAAGCGGGTGGTGAACCCTCTGCGTGGTACCTCGACGTGACCCTTGACGACAACTGGGTGGACGAAGACGAAGACTACACCCTTGTCCTCGCCAGAGCTCGAACCGCCAGCGGCGACGTTTCCGCCACCGACCTTCGGTGGATGAACCTCGGCCGCATGTCCGCCAGCATCACTTCACCCTCCACGCAGACCGTTCTGGAAGGAAGCGTCACGTTCAGCGGCACCGCCCAAGGCCCCGAACCAAGTGCGGTTGAGGGGCGCATCGGCAACGGGCCGTGGGTCGAAGTTGACACCTTGAGCGACGAGGACTTCAAACTCCAAGATTGGACGTGGACGTGGGATTCAACCGAGGTCGAGGACGGCGACCATTACGTTGCGGTGCGCTTCGTGAACCAATCAGGTGCGGTCAGTGAACCCTTCCGCCGCACTTACGAGGTGGACAACCTTCCTGCTGCGCCCGAACTTGCACTTACCGGACTGTCGAACGTGTACGATCAAGGCCTTGTCGCGACGAGTGCCGTTGCCGGCAGCGTTCTCGAAGTCCGTTTTGAATTCCTCAACGACGGCGACGCAGCAGCAGAGAACGTCGGGCTCGTGTTGGATGCCCCTGGCTCCGTTTCGGATGTCTACCCAAGTCAGGCCCTCATTGCCTCGGTTGAAGCAGGAGAACGTCGGAGCTACAGTTTGTGGTGGTGGGCCACCGAGCCAGGAACCCACGAGGTGGTCATCACCATTGATCCCGAAGAGCGCTTGAGCGACGTGGACCGAAGCGACAACGAGGTCCGGTTCACCTTCACCGTTGAACCTCGCCCAGTGGAGCCGAGCCTCCGCTTCCTTCAGGGTGCCGTCACCACCATGCCCCTTGTCCCTGTGCCCAACCAACCCTTCGAAATCTCTGTTCGACTTGACAACCTTGGCCAAAACGAGGCAACTTCGCTGACAATGAACTTGGAGCGTTGGACCGAAGAGGGTTGGCTCTCTGTGGAATCCGCAAGCATTGGGCGCGTGAACGGTGGGAGTTCATCCTCAGGTTACGCCACCGCGCGTTTCCTCGACCAGGTCGATTCGGTTGGTGGACATCAATACCGTGCCTTGCTAAGTGGGAACGGCGTTGAGAGCGAATACGCCGAACACAGGTTCACCGTGGTTGCGGACACCTTCACCCTTGGCTCCCCCATCCGTCTCTCCTTGGACGAAGGTGAAACGCCCATCGAACTCATCGGTGGAGAGGACGGGGCCGTCCTGCTGACCACACGGGACGGTGAACTTCACGCTCGGATCCTGTCAAGTTCGATGGTCTTCATCAGCGATGTCTTGGTCGAGCGAAACTGGGGCGGCGAGGTCGCAAGCGCCGTGCGTAGCGACGCCATGGTCCAACTGGCGTGGACCCGACGCACCATGAGCGAGGACGGCTATACCCTCCAAGACCTTGGCATCGCCGCCTTGACCACCTCGGGCCAAATGACGCCTGTCCAGCGGGAATTGACACCGCTGAAACTGTCGGAAGGCAGCTACTGGGGACTGGACGTGGCCGAACGCAATGGCGAGGTTGTTGTTGCCGGTTACCACCGTAATATTTCCACCGGTGGCTCATGGTTGGACGTCACCAGCGTGTTCACCATGGTCTCACAACGTCCTGACCTGTCAGGTGCCTGGGATGGGCCGTTCATTGTGCATACTGATGTTGACGTGTTGGCCTCCCAAGGAGACCCTGTCTCTGTGGCCATCAGCGAGGAACGCCTTCACATCCTCTTCCAGACGGCGCGCGATGACATCACGGGTGTGGAACGCTTGGGTGTGCTCTACAGCCACGGCGAACGCGAACAAGAAGGTTGGAATTTCATCGCCGCCGTCGGCGATGAAGCATCAGACCACCACTTGTCCGTCGATGACAGCGGGCAGCTCATTGCAGCATGGATCGAACGTCAAGGCCAAGATGCGCAGGTGTGCACCGCCGTCACGGACCAAGGATGGAGCATTGACGCCCCAACCTGCTTGGCCGCGCCAGGCGCGCTGCACCTGAGCACGATTGAACGCGACCATGGCATCATGGTCCTCTACGACGAGATTTCAGTTCGCGGACCAGTGGTACGCTTCGGGTTGCTTGCTGCCGGTGAGGGCACAGACGCCTATGCGCTGGCCAACATCCTCGAAGCGGGGCAATTGTTGGGGGCTGACGGAGAAACCGCTGATGTCGTGGTCGGATTCGTGTCCACCACAGGAGCCCTTGATCTGCGTATTTTGGCGGACGCGAACCCAAGCGGACCCGATGGCAACGAGGCTTCGTGGCTCGATGAATTGCTGGCTCCACTTCCCGGCGACCGGGACATGCAGATGCTCATCCTAGGAGGCTCGGGCATGGTCGTCGTGGTGCTGTTGTTGGCCATGGTGCTCACAGCCCGACGTGCGCTCCGGCGCCGTCCGGGAGAAGATGATGAAGAGGAGAAGGAGTTCGACGAAGATGTGGTGATGATGATCACCCCGGAAAGCGACGAAACACCGTTTGCTGTCGTCGACGAAGAAGACACCATCGTGGCGGTGATGGAGGACCACGAGGAAGAGCCAGAAGAGGAGGAAACCATCCGCCCAGACCCGGTCAATGCGCGTCAGGAGCGACGGCGGCGACGCGCCCTTGCCGGCTCCCTTCCAAAGCCCGAAGAGACCCTCGCGCTGTCTGCTCCACCGCTGCCGGACCTCGCCGAACTGACCCCACCCAGCCTTTCGGATGCGCCGTTGCCTGCTCTCCCTGCATTGCCGGATTTGCCTCCTCCAAGCAGGGAGGCAGTTTGCGCTTCTTGCGAGGCATCCTTTACGGTTCGTGACCTCCGGCTTCGAAAGGTGGCTTGCCCAATCTGTGGCGAGAACGTGGAGGTGTGACACATGTGCGGCATCGTTGGATACCATGGGCGGCGGCAAGCAGCGCCGATTTTGCTCAACGGGTTGCGCCGCTTGGAATACCGTGGCTACGACAGTTCAGGCCTTGCCATACGGGGTGAGAGATTTGAGGTCCGCAAGCGCATTGGAAAGGTTGCAGACCTTGAAGCGAAACTCCCCAAGAAGATGCCCGGAACCGTTGGTATTGCCCACACCCGCTGGGCCACACACGGTGGCGTCACGGACGAGAACGCACACCCGCATCTCGGACCTGATCAGCGGGTGGTCATCGTTCACAACGGCATCATCGAAAATGCGGGCAGGATTCGTCGGCATCTCGAACGAAACGGTGCATCGTTCCGCTCCGAAACCGATTCGGAGGTCATTGCACACAGGCTTGAGCGTGCTGTGGAAAAGGGCCAGGTCCCCATCGCCGCCATGCGAACCGCGCTGAAGGGACTGCGCGGCACATGGGGCGTCTGTGCCCTGTTCCTCGATCATGATGAACTCGTCTGTGCGCGTAACGGGAGCCCCTTGGTGCTCGGCGAAGCGGACCACGGCTTCATGGTGACCTCCGACCCGCAGCCCTTGATGGAACACACGGACCGCGTGATCATCCTCGAAGACGGGGACATCGCCTCCTTTGGTGCCAATGGCCTGACCATCGAGCGTCTCGATGGAGGGCAGAGTGAAACCTCTGCCATCACCCTTGAGGAGAGTTGGGGGGAAGCCGAACTCGGGGACTATCCACATTACATGCTCAAGGAAATTTACGAACAACCCGAGGCGCTTCGCCACTGCATTTCAGGACGGCTCGACGCAAAAAATGGAAACGGGAAACTTGGCGGAATGCAACTTACCGCCAAGCAACTTCGCACGGTCCCACACGTGCGCTTGCTGGGGTGCGGCACGGCCCTAAACGCTGCGCTCATCGGGCAACAACTCATCGAACGCCTCGCCCGCATCCCCGCCGTTGCGCACGTATCCAGCGAGTTCCGTTACCAAGATCCTGTGGTCAATCCTGAGGCTTTGCACTTCGCGGTCTCTCAATCAGGAGAAACCATGGACACCATTGCAGCCATCAAAGAAATCCAACTCAAGGGCGGTGATGTCCATGGCGTGGTCAACGTGGTCGGCTCCACCATCGCTCGACTTTGTGGCCAAGGGGTCTACATCCACTCAGGACCGGAACAATCCGTTGCCTCCACCAAGGCCTTTTCGAACATGGTGGCTGCTCTGACCATTTTCGCCCTGCAAATCGGCCGCGCGCGCCAACTCAGCGCGAACGAAGCGCGTGTTTTGGCCAAGGGCCTGCAGGAAGTCCCGGACCTCATCGAGCAGTATTTGGCAAATCCCGGACCCATCGACAAGGCAGTTGACATGGTCCTCGAGGCCCCTTCGTTGCTGTTCCTAGGCCGAGGCTTGTCTGCAAACGTGGCCAAGGAAGGTGCGCTAAAGGTAATGGAAATCACATACATCCCCTGTTTGGCCTACCCAGCGGGCGAGATGAAACACGGCCCCATCGCGCTTTTGGAAGAAGGTCGGCCCGTGGTTGTGGTGGCTCCTGATGACGCGGTGAAGGAGAAGGTTGCATCGGCGATTCACGAATGCAAAGCCCGTGGCGCCCGGATCATCCTTGTTTGCACCGAAGGCGATGAACTTGCCAGCGAGGCGGACGTGGCCATCGAGGTCCCCAGAACGCACCCCTTGTGTTCACCGCTTTTGACCGTCCTCCCGCTGCAGTTGCTGGCCTATCGCACGGCACTGGCCTTGGACCTCGACGTGGACCGACCTCGAAACCTTGCCAAGTCCGTGACCGTCGAGTGACCGAGCCCTGAGTGAGGTTGATGAAGCCTCACGTCCACGCAGGTACGGTGACCCCATGAGCATCGAGCGCATTCCCACCCACATCGAAGGCCTCGATGAGAACATGCAAGGAGGCATCCCTGAAGGCCACATTGCCATCGTTGCAGGAGCAAGCGGCGCCATGAAGTCAAGCCTGACCTTCTCCATGCTGTACAACGCTGTGCTTTACGGCGAAACCTCGGGCATTTATGTGACCCTTGAACAGGGGAAAGACTCCCTTCGCTCCCACATGGCCAACATGGGCATGAACGTAGAAGACCCACGCGTGCGCAACCGCATCGCCATCATTGACCTTGCAGACCTGCGCGTTCAGCTCGATGAACAAGGGATGGGCAACCGTGTCGATTGGATGGGCCAACTCATCGCTCAACTCACCAGTTACCGCAACTCAATCGGGTTCGAAATTTTGGTGTTTGACTCCCTCGGTGCCTTCTTCACCCTCACGAAGATGGAGAACCCTCGCGACGAGATCTTCCGCTTGTTCGAAGCGGTTCGTCGCCTTGGCTTGACGTCCTTCTTCATCTGCGAAATGACCGGAGAGGATCACAAGCAATTCGGCGAGTACGGCGTGGAAGACTACCTGTCCGACACCGTCATGCACCTGGTGATGGACCGTGATGCCGATGAGGTCAAGCGAAAACTTGGCATCGTCAAGATGCGCCACACACACCACCTGCTTGGGTACCAGCCCTTCTGGTGGAAAGAAGACGAACAGCGCTTTTCCATCGTAAGCCGCCTCTGACGTGGTTGCATGAATCTCGTTCTGGCCTCGGGCTCAGAACGCCGACGGCAGATGCTAGAAGCGGCTGGTTTGAACCCGGTCGTTGCGCCAGTTGAGGTCGACGAGCGGCGCATCCAAGGGACGGTTGACGCACAAGTCCTCCATATCGCCAAACAGAAGGCGGAAGCCGTCGGAGAGAACCACGCAGACAGCATCGTCCTCGTCGCGGACACCATGCTGGCAGACCCTGACGATGCAACCCTCGCGCTTGGTCAACCCGTGGACGCCCAGGGCGCCCTCGCCATGCTGCTGCGCCTTCGCGGCCGCCGACACCGTGTGTGGAGTGCATCAGGTCTGCGGGTGGCCGGAACGTGGACCTTCGACATGGCTTCAGCGGTGGTGGAATTTTCCTCGTTCGACGATGATGTGCTCGCTGACCTTGTACACAGCGGCTCGTGGAAAGGGAAAGCTGGTGCTTACGATTTTGCCGGAGCGATGGGGCCACACGCCTCACTGGTCGAGGGCGACGAGGCAACGGTGCTGGGTATTCCCGGCCGAGTCCTTCTGGCCTTGAGCGGCCTATGAGGAAGGCATCGGAAGAAGGGCGGTGCCCCCGAGTTCATGCCTGGCAGTGTCCATCACAACGTCCACGCCAGGGATGAGGAAGAGCCGATCCTCGGAATCGAGCGCCCATGCCCCAACACCGGTGGCTTCACCGAGCCGTCTGAGCTCGCCCCTGAGCGCATCCTGATGGGCGTGCATGTGCGCCATCCCGCGCATGTCCACAAACAGCGAATCCCCGTCCTGCACGCGAAGCAACATGCCGTTGACCGGCAGGCGTGACGATGCGTCGGGCGCCAGGTAACGTACAGCGCGGTGCGGAACCTCTGGTGGCCCTTGCCGATGGAGGCCGAGGTCAATGAAATGAGGCGACGGTGAAGCCCTATCAGTCGACGAGGTTGCAGGCGTCGAGGCGGTCTCGGAGACGGGTTGCACCACAGGCATGTGAGCAGCATCTGGCCGCTGACCTTCTGCAGGGTCGGGTAGACCGAAGAACTGCCAAAATCCACCCATACAGAAACCTCACAGATCCAGGCCGTCGAGGAGGTTGGACAGGTCCGCCGAAGCCGCCGGCTGTGGAGCAGGTTGTGGTGCTGCCGCAGCAGGTGCGTTGGTCTCAAGCCACTTGTCGCCGTAGAAGGCCCACTGTTCCATCGTCCACCCGGGTGGAAGCCCAGAGGCAGGGAGCGGTGGTCCTGCTTGAGCAGGTGCAGGTACGGGAGCAGCAGCCACAGGCTGTGCGTTCATGTCCGGCATCGGCGCCATGGGCGCAGGCGCAGGCGCAGGCAGCGGTGCTGCGGGTGGTGCGTCGAAGGTGGCGGCGACGGGTGCTTGGTCCCACATGGACGATTTGGTCTCGATCAACTCCTCTGCGCCACCTCGGCGTCCCAGCACAAGCATGCTGACTAGACCAAGGATGACCACGCCGAGCACACCAATGATGATCGTCGTCGTCATGCCGAGTTCCTCTACCGCCCGAGCGACGAGGTTGTTGGCCGGTGCTTCCGCTACCACCAGTTGCACGCTCATCGAGTGCGATGCTCCGTCATCATCGGTGACGGTCAGGTTGACCGAATAGGTGCCCGGCTCAAGTCCCTCAAGCTGCAGGATTGGGAGGGTGCTGTCGATCGCTCCAGGTAGAGCGTCCGTGTCCCACACATAGGTCAGCGAAATGAGATCGGATTCAGTGTCCAGAGAATCCCCCGCTGTCAGGTTGAGCCAATCCCCCTCCACAAGGTTCGAGAGGTTGCTGACGGAACTGATCACTGCGGTGGGGCGCAGGTTGACGATGGTCAGCGATGTGTTGGTGCTGGCTGTGGCGCCGTCGTCGTCGACCACGAAGGCCGTTATCAGGCGCGTACCTGCTTCCGGCCAAATCTGTTCGAGGGTCACGCCTTCAACGTCGCAGTCGTTGGTGGCACCGCCATCGTTGTCGGTATCGATGCGCGCGTCGAGGTCCCAACACGTGGTCAGGTTCAACACATCTGAGGCGGTGTCGTCAACGACAACGCTGAGCTTCAGCAACTCGTCTTCGTAAATGGCCACCGTGGGATCAAGGCTTTCGATGGTGGGCGCAACATTGCGGACCACCACGTCGGCCTCAAGGGTGCCCGACGCCACGCCATCGTCATCGATGGCCTGCACGGTCACGCGATGAGTGCCAGACATTGACCAAGAGGTTTCGATGGACGACACTGGGCCAACCGTGCCCTGCTCAAGTCCGTCCGCGAGGTCCGACAAATCCCAAAGGACCGCCAAGGATGAGAGGTCGTTTGGCGTGTCGTCGGCTTGAACCAGAAGCCCGATGGGCTCGTCCTCATCGACAATCCAACCGTCAATGACGGGAATTTCAGTCCCGTTGCGGAACAAAGCAATGGTGTCAAGCGTTGGCGCGATGTTCGTGGCCTCGATGCTTGCGTTT
>PCBQ01000089.1 GCA_002731395.1 Methanobacteriota archaeon | reverse complement strand
CTTGGAGGGCCTGATGGCGGACCGCTTGGTGGGCCACTGGGCGGACCAGAGGGTGGACCACTCGGGGGGCCTGATGGCGGACCGCTTGGTGGGCCATTGGGCGGACCAGAGGGTGGACCACTTGGAGGGCCTGATGGCGGACCGCTTGGTGGGCCACTGGGCGGACCTGATGGCCGACCGCTTGATGGGCCACTGGGCGGACCACTGGGCGGACCGGACGGCGGACCTGATGGTGGGCCATTGGATGGGCCTGAGGACGGCGTAGGTGGAGGGGTTGGTGCAACTTCAGCAGGAGGTGGCGTTGGTGGTGGATTTGGCGCGGTCACGATCTCCTTTGGTGTTGGCGTGATGGGCACGAGCAATGGGTCTGCGGCAGGAGCCTCGGGCTCAAGAGGAGTCGGAACTGGTGGAGAAGCGACTGGAGCAAGTAGGGGATCCGCCGCCGGTGTCGTACGTGCTGCTGATACTGGAACCGATGCCGATGCACCACCGGCCCATGGGGGCGTCTTTGGGCCGTCCTCCTCTGCATGACCAAAGGTTCCTGCAGATCGAATGGTGGTGGCGCCGCCTTCAGCGTTTTCTGCACTAAAACTCGTCATCTGGACGCTTGAGGCGTCAATGAGGCCGCGTTCTGCGACTTGGCCGAACTCATCCAGTTGTCCTTCGAAGGCACCTGAGAACAGGCTTGAACCCATGGCGTTGGCGAGTTTTCGGCCTTTGGGCGCCTCGTATTCCATGTCGCATGCATAAGGGCCGAGGGCAAGCGAACCCGACATGGTGTTGGCCGCAAGCGACCACTCTCCGTGATCGATGTGAAGATGGAATCGAAGGCTACGTTGCGCTCCAGGACCGAGTGAACTGATGGGCACCAACGGCCCAACCTCTTTCCCATCCGAAGTGGTCACACGAACTTCGACACCACCGAGCGGAACGGCGGCTTCGTTGATTAACACCACTTCGATGTCAAGGACGTCTTCGTCGTCGTCATCGATCTCCATACGGACGGACTGAAGCCTCGCTTCGATGGAAGCCACGCGCGCGCTGTGTTCCTCCGCCATGCGACGAGAGAAGGCCACGCCGTACTTGAATGCGGTGCTGATGAGCCTCATCGAAGGCCGTGCCTCGTTTCCGAGGGCAGGGACCAGTCAACGGCCGCTACCGTGTGGTGTGCACGATCAACGCCCGTCCGGTATTCCGCGCCGACGGAGCGCGCCTTCCACAGGTCTCGAGCCCCAAACCAAAACCAACCAATGAATGGTATCAGATAGCGGAGTTTGGCGGCAGCACGCGGCCCCCAATGATCTTCAGGAAGCAGGGTGCCGTCGTCATGCACCAAAGCGATGCGAAATGCGCGTTGACCGAGGGAGCGGCCATAAGCTCGACCTGTGTACTTCCAGTACAACCAAAACGCACCAAAAAACAGGGCCCAGCTCACAATGTAACCGACGACAACGCGTGCTTCGAAGGCCTCAAGGGCGAAAACGTTGGCAGACAACATCAGCAGAAGTTGCTGCCCTGAAAGGAAGTGGAGCAACAGGCTCAACACGACGACGTCGGTCATGAAAGCGGCTGCGCGTCGCCAAACTGGAGCAATGAGCATGCCTTCAGGCGCGGTCGCAAGGGCCTGTTGCGCGAGTGTCCCTCCGCCCGAGTTGAGGCTGATCGGAGAGGCCATGATGCGCCCTTGCGCCGCTCCCTGTTGAAGATGTGCCTCAACCTCGGCCGACGTGCCACGCCATCAAGCCGAGTTCCTCGGCCCAATCCAGCCATGCTCGCCACGTGCCGTCGCGTCGGAGGGTCTGAGGGTGCCCGACCATCACCAGCCCACGCTTGGCCCGTGTGATGGCCACGTTGAGACGCCGCCGATCGGACAGGAAACCGATTTCGCCACGGGTATTGGAGCGAACGGTGCAGAACACGATGACCTCTTTCTCCCGGCCCTGATAACCGTCCACGCTGCGCACCTCGAGGCCGTGGAAACGACCGCCTTCGTCGAGGCCTCCGCCTTCGTCGAACAAGTCGGTCAACAAACGAACCTGAGCCGTGTACGGTGTCACAACGCCAACGTCACTTCCGTCGAGATCGCCCGCTGCGAGAAGGTCGCTGACGATGCTGAAGGTCGCTGCTGCCTGATCCCGGTTGGCTTTCGAGGCACCTTCCGCATCCAATTCTTCTTCGCCGTCCACCGGCACAAAAGCAACCGGACGGTCCCAATCGGGCCAAAGGAAGCCTGCAGGAGGTGGCCGTTCCTTCTTGGAACAACCGTCCTCAAGTCGGTCCTCGTAAAAACGGGCGCCGGGAAACTCACGGATGCTCGGATGCATGCGGTACTGTGTGGTGAGCATGTGGGTGGGCAGGCCTAGGTCGATGAGGCGTTCGAACAACGAACGACCGAGCCCTCCCTCGGTTGCGCGATCCGAGAGGACCGTGGGTGGGAGTTGGCGGTGATCGCCCACCAAGACGAGATGACGGCACCCTCGAACGATGGGCACGAGGCTGCTGGGTTCGCTCGCTTGCGTGGCTTCGTCCACCAGCACGATGGGGAAACGGCGGGAGCCAAGAATGCGGTGTCCTGAGCCCACCGTGGTGGCGCAGACAACTTCGGCACCGTCAAGCAGGCCGTCGACCATCTGCCGCTCCAGCCGCTGCATCTCGCGACGTTGCATCGAGAGGTCCTTGTGCGCCAGTCCACGTTCTTTACCCCGATGTCCCGAGAGCCCTCGCTTGAGAGCGTCGTGTTCGTCGCGGAGCGCCGCCAAATCATCTTGCAGAGGATGATGCTCCAATCTTGCGTCAAGGGTGGCTTCACGCAAGGAGGCGCGAACCTTGACCGGTTGACCGATGCGTACGGCATTCACGCCTGAATCGAGCAAACCCTCCAGCAGGTTGTCCACGGCCACGTTGGATTCTGCGGTAGCAAGGATGGGCCCTCGGCCCTGCGCCGCCATGGTTGAGAGAAGGTGTACGGCTGTGTGCGTCTTCCCCGTTCCCGGTGGGCCTTGGATCAATGTCAGCCGCTGCTGGAGAGCTGCCTCAACGGCATCGGCCTGAGACATGTTGAGGGTTCCCTGTGGATCGCCGCGAAGACGGCGCAGGCGTCCCCCAATGCCCGGTGGTGAAGCAGCCGATGCCTGCGGGTCGTGCACTTGGCCCAGCAAAAGGTCACGAAGAGGTGTACCGTCGTCTGCTCCCGCATCATGCAAGCGCAGCAACGCGTCGGCCATTCGATCGTGCGCCACACGATTGGCACCACGGTCAAGGCGCCACACCCCGTCACGAAGCCCCTTCGGACGCTCTCCGACGACCACACGGACTCGTGTAGGTCCCCGGTCGAGGACCAAACCTTCGACGGTTTTCTCGCCCCATGGCCGCGTTCGGCTAAGGATGACCATGTCACCGTGAGAAAATCGGTGGACGGGTAAACGTCCCCCGTCCCTTGCTTCGAACACGAGGATGGGATCACCAAACAGGCGACCGCGCTGCCGTGCCTTGAGGTCGTACAGGGTCAGACCAGCATCAACCAAACGCGCCTTGCTCCAGTGCCGCCAGCGCTCTTCAACCGTGGACAGTTCATCTTCCAGCTCTTGGCCGATGAGGTTGGTAAAGCGTTCAAGATGGTCCTGGCCCCGGTCCCACCGCACGGGTGGAGGGCCGTCGTCCACCGCGCGTGCCGCCGACGCATCACGGGACCGGCTGTCCATGCGTCGGACGCCGCCCCGTTTGCCCATGTTGCGGCGATTACAGGGGAGGTATGAGGCTCTGCCGACCGGCGGACGAGGAGGGACGAGGATTAAACCGGAGCCATCTGCCCGGCGGAGAGAGGTTGCCTCATGTTCAGGCGGCGGAAGAAGGAACAGCAGGTCGAAGGTGCCTGCACCTTCTGCGGATTCGTCCCTGACGAGCCGAGTTCGGTGTGCCCCCAGTGCTACTATGAATTCGACAAGTCACCCCGTGACCAAGGCTCGCGTCCGGACGCCGGTGATCAAGCCAACATTTTGGCCCTCTTGGAAGCAGAACCTACGTCCGTCGATGACGATGCTCCCGTGGTGGAAGCGGTCTTGGCGATGGACGACATCACTGTGGACGTGCCTGATTTTGATGCGCCTGCACCCATTGGTGAGGAGCAAGACGTCATTGGGGAGCACGAGTTCATGGAAGCCTCCGGTCCGACGTTGAATGAAACCAAAGCGTACGTGGCCGAAGAAGAGGCCACGCTGGCTCCATCCGACGTGCGGCCCGACGCAGGGACCTTCGACGTACCGGACCATGATCCCATGATCGAAATCGCCGAACCCGTGCCCATGAACATCGGCGGACTGCATTCTCCTGACGTCCAACAAGGGCGTGATGAGGATTTGACGGGCCACACTGAACCGTTGCCAGAACTCCCCGATTTGGACGCCATCGAAGAACCGGACGGGCCCTCATCGCCCGTCCCGACACCAGCCACACAGACCATCACGCCTCCTGAGCTGCCCGATTTCGATGACGTTGAGGAGGCTGCGCCCGCCGTTCAACCCGCCCCGCCGGTGCAGCATCCCGACCGTTGGATGCCATGGACCGCCAAAGACACCTGGAGTTTGCCGGCCGCACAAACGGCCCTCGTACCCATTTTCGAAGCGGTTGGAGCCGGGCAACTCCAACGTGCTGCTGCAGATTTGGATCACGCCGGACCCCACCTCCCTGACGATCTCGACTTGATCTACCACGTTGGCCTTCTGCTGAAGCAACTCGGTCGAACCGAGGCGCTCGAGACCCTGCTTGTTCGAGCATCGGCGGCCCAACCTGACGATGCGCGCGTGCACGCAGCCGTACATCACTTGAGGTGACAGCATGCAAACACCAACGCTCCACGCCGACGGTGGATTGGTGCTGCGTCCGATTTCAAGCGGCGACCTGACCGACCTGTTGGAGAGTTACCATGAGTCCCCAGAAGACGGTCAAACGGCGTTACCGTGGATGTACCCACGCAACGTTGCTGAGCAACTGGCTGAATTCGTGCGTGACATCCTTCGCAGCGCGGAAGAGGACCGCATTCATTTCTGGTCGATTCGCATGGAAGACAGGCATGTGGGAACAATTGGGCTTGGCGACGAACTCCAACTTGACCTCAGCAATTGGAGTTTAGGCTACTGGATTCGTGTTGGCCATCAGGGTCAACGTATTGCCAGTCGGGCCATCGATGCCGTCTTTGATTGGTTGAACCAGCGAGGCATCGAGGCGGTTGTTGAGGTGGCCGTTCACCCCCACAACGGCCCGGGTCTCGCCACGGCCCGTGCTCTGTGCACGCGCTGGGGGGGAACACCGCTGGACGATTTTGTTGGCATTGATTTCGGTGGCCGCACCATCCCTCACCACCTTCACCTGATTCAAGTCGGAGGCGGCGAGGCGTGAGCCGTACCTGGTTGACCGTGGACACCGACGATGCCCACCATCGTCCTTGGCGGCAAGGGCACCCCACACGAAGCAAGGATCCCAGTGGTCAATGGACCGCACGTCAACCGAGCAAAGCATGGATCGCGTCCATTGAGCGCTTTGGTGACTGGGTCCAGCAGACCGGCCATGCGGTCACCGTCTTCGTCATTCAAGACCAGCTCGTCCACCCGCACGCTCGAAAGGCCTTGCTTGACCTTGCAGCACGTTGCGGGACGCTGCTGACCTTCGCCAGCCACGGCACGAGCCACCGCGCTTGGGGCGCTTGGCCTGAGGACGCTGCAGGTCTGACGGCAGCGGTAAAGCGGTCTTTTGCGGCCAACGAGGAGGCTTTTGGTGAGCAGGCCCGTCCTTGGTTTCGTGCCCCTTCGGGCTACGTGGCGCCATGGATGGCCGAGGCCTTGGCTCAAGCGGGGGTGACGGTTGATTCCTCGGTCAACCCCTCACGCTTGGTTCGCAGGAAAGCTGGTCCAACGCGCCGGTGGTCTGACGTGATCGAAGCGATGGATCACGCTGGGGTGCTGGAACGTACGTGGCACGTGCACAGAGGTTGGCCGGTCTGTGGACCTGCGCTGCATCTTCCGGGCATGGCAGGTCGGGCGCGTCGGGCGTGGAACAATCTCCCGCCTTTGCTGATGGCTGAAGAAGTCAAGGGTGCGGTGGAGGGCAGGGATGAGCTTGCCACTGTGTATTGGCATGTGGTGGATCATATGCGGCGCAAAGGCCGCTGGCGACCACCGCTCAGATCGACGTGACATCGTCAACGTCCTCGAGGCCGAGCGAAGCCAAGACCTCGGCATGAAGTTTCACGTCCACCTCACCGGCCCGAGCGAGGGCTGAGAGGGTATCGAGGACGATACTGTCGGCATCCACGCCATAGAAGCGACGCAGGTTCTCACGGGTGTCGGAGCGGCCGAAGCCTTCGGTGCCCAACACGTGGAAAGCACCGCCAACCCAAGGGCGGATGAGGTCGGGAATCGCCGCCATGTTATCGCTGACCGCCACGGTCACGGGAACCTTGCTGTCGAGCTGGTCGCTGACCCAACTGGTCCGTGGCTCCTCGCCGGGATGGCGCGCGTTCCAAGCCTCTGCCTCCATCGCCTCACGACGCAATTCGCCGTAAGACGTGGCCGACCAGACCTCACACGCCACGCCAAGTTCGCGGAGTCGGGCCGCGGCAGCCTCGGCCTGAGGCAAAATGGACCCGGAACCCAACAAGCGGACAAGAGGAGCCTCGTCGGCTTCGATGCGGTGCAAGCCTCGCAGGATGCCTTCGTCGGCCCCCTTGGCTTTCGCAGGCATCACGAAATTCTCATTGTAGGCGGTGATGTAGTAGATGACGTCCTTGTCCTCGCCGTGCATCTCTTCCATACCACGCTTGATGATGGCCGCCATCTCGTAGGCATAGGCCGGGTCGTAAGCACGCACGGCCGGATTGGACATGGCGATGAGCAAGGAGTGCCCGTCCTGGTGCTGGAGGCCTTCACCATTGAGCGTGGTTCGGCCAGAAGTCGCCCCCATCAGGAAGCCGCGGCAGCGGCTGTCGGCGGCCGACCACACCAGGTCACCAATGCGTTGGAATCCGAACATGGAGTAGTAGATGTAGAACGGCACGGTGGCGGTCATCTGCGTGGCGTACGAGGTGCCTGATGCGATGAAGGTGGACATGGCACCTGCCTCGTTGATGCCTTCTTCGAGGATCTGTCCAGTCCGGCTCTCCTTGTACTTCATCAGCACCTTGTGGTCAACGGGTTTGTACAATTGGCCATCGGGTGCGTAAATTCCTAGGGCACTGAACAGCGGGTCCATGCCGAAGGTTCGGGCTTCATCGGGGACGATGGGGACGATGCGCTCGCCGATGCCCTCTGCTCGGGTCAGGTTACGCAACAGGCGCACGAAGGCCATCGTGGTGCTGACGGATTGCTTGCCGCTGCCCTCATCGAATTCCGCATACGCGTCAGGCGGTGGCAGGGGCACGTCAAGTGTGGAGGTGCGCCGCTCGGGGAGGAAGCCACCGAGGGCCTCGCGGCGCTCGAGCATGTACGCAACCTCGTCTGAGCGGTCTTCTGGCATGATGTAAGGTAAGTCATCCAGGTCCTCATCGGTGAAACCCAGCCCGATGGTGTCCCGCATGTAATGCAGGGCGGATTCGTCGGCCTTCTTCTTCCCGTGCGTCGCGTTGCGACCGGCGAAGGTCGGGCCAAGCCCGAAGCCTTTGATGGAGCGTGCAAGGATGACCGTGGGTTGTCCCTTGTGGGCCACAGCGGCACGGTAAGCAGCGTGAATGCGCACCGGATCGTGCCCTCCCACGTCATCGGTCAGCGCTTCGAGGTCAGCGTCGCTCATGTGCGCGACGAGCGCCGCAAGCTCTGGCGTGTTGAACAACTCGGCCCGGACGACGTCGCCCGACGCGGTCATCAGCCGCTGTTCGTCGCCGTCGGTGAGGGCCGAGAGACGGGCCGCCAAGGCACCGGTGCTGTCCGCCGCAAAGAGCGCATCCCACGAGCGACCCCAGAGGCACTTGATGACATTCCAACCTGCACCGGTGAAACGCGCGGCAAGTTCCTGGACGATTTTCGTGTTGCCACGCACCGGTCCGTCGAGCCGCTGGAGGTTGCAGTTCACGACCATGGTCAGGTTGTCGAGGTGCTCTCGGCTGGCGAGTGTCAGCTCAGACAAGGACTCGGGCTCATCAGATTCACCGTCGCCCATGAAATACCACACTCGGCTGTTGTCGGTGTCCACCAAACCACGGTCGCGCAGGTAGCGGTTGAACCGCGCTTGGCGGATGGCGGTCATCGCACCGAGGCCCATGCTCACCGTGGGGTATTCCCAATACTCCGGCATCAGGCGTGGGTGAGGGTAGGACGAGAGCCCGGTGGTGAAGGCTTCACGCCGGAAATGCTCGATGCGGTCGTGGTCAAACCGGCCTTCCATCCACGCTCGGGCGTACAAACCAGGGCTGGCGTGACCTTGCCAGTACACATGATCGCCGTGGCCTTCCCCGTCCTTGCCGCGGAACATGTGGTTGAGGCCGACTTCCCAGAGGGTCGCGATGCTTGCGTACGTGGAGATGTGCCCCCCAAGCCCTTCGAAGTGCTTGTTGGCGCGCGTGACCATCATCATCGCGTTCCACCGCAACGTATCGCGGATGCGTGCTTCCATCTCGAGGTCACCTGGATACGCTGGCTCATCCGCTGGCGCGATGGTGTTGAGGTAGGGCGATTGGGTCAGGTGACCCACGTCGACGCCGGCTTCACGGGCCGCCGTCACGGTCGCGTCGAGGACCTCATGCGCGCGTTTTGCGCCCTTGCGCTCGTTGACGGCAAGGATGGATTCGGTCCATTCGACGATCTCTTCCGGATCCTCGGTGCTCGTGGTGGTCGTTGTGGTGGCCCAAGCACCGGGCGTCGCGGAAGGAGCTGATGGAGCAGGAACTGGCTCGGGTTCAGGTGCTGGGGCAGGCGCAGCCTCGGCCGGAGCCTCAGCAGGTGCGGCTGCACTGCCGTCGCCATCTCCGTCAACCTCGAACTGAGCGCAGATTTCGCCGACGGGCAGGATGTCGCCGACGTCACCGCTGAGGTGTGCAACGGTGCCGGTCACCGGCGATGGAATCTCCACGGTGGCCTTGTCGGTCATCACCGAGAGCAGGGGTTGGTCCTCCACGATGGCGTCGCCCACCGCGACGAACCATTCGACCACTTCGCCTTCAACAACGCCTTCTCCGATGTCGGGCAGACGGAAGGAATGGAGGCCCATGGTGGTCCCTCACCCCACATTGGGGCAGTTGGGCCTCCGTCAGCCTCCCTTTAGGGGTTCGCCTCGGCAACAAGAACGCGCCACGTGCCTCCTCCGTTCATCCAAGGCGCCCCTCCGGTTTCGGCCTCGACCCAGCCCTCGAGGGTCACGTCGAGGTCAGGTGCGACCACGATGACCGCGACGCGGGACAAATCACCGCGATTGGGTAGCACGGTGCCGTTGAGCAGTTCGGTTTCCCATCCCGCATCGGGCGCACGCCAATGGCCAACAAGGCCGTCCGGGCCTTGCTCGGAAAGAACGGGGTGCATGGTGTACAGCCAGTGAACCGCAAGGGTCGGGTCGTGAATCAGCAGGAGGTCGTCACCCTCGTCCAGGTGCTCAAGCGCCGCCTCGGCCGCGTCGTCGGTCCACAGCGTTTGACCGTGTGCAGCGGCGAGCAGCGCCAGTGGGACGAGCACCACGAAGGCGCGGTGCAGACGTTCGGTGGGAAGCGGAGCATCCCCCCGAAGGTGGACGATCAGCCAAACCGCAGCAGGAAGCAGCACCATGCCGTGCCTTCCGTTGTTGCCGAGCACGACCATCGTCTCCCACCATGCAAGGCCCCACGCTTGGCCCTCAACGGCCCACAAGGCCGCGACGTAAGCCGAAAGCATGCCCACGAGAAGGCCACAAATCACGAACAAGTCAAGGGTACCCCCGGCTTTGTTGAAGTCCATGGCCTCCCTACCGAGGAAAGCCCAGAGCCCAGCGCCCACCAGCAGGTAGAGAACGAGCACGTCGAAGACCGCGAACGGCAGGAAACTCCACCACCACCACCCAGCGCGGGCTTCGCTCACGCTGCCGACACCCAGCACGCCCGCAAGGCCCAGGCCGAGCATCACTGCGAGCATGAAGCGGCCGACATAGCCACGTCTGTCCACGCCGTCCGAACTCCATGATGGGGCGAATCCCGTCGCATTGCACCACCCGATGAGCAGCATCGCCCAGCCCATGGACCACCACGGATTCAGGCCCTTGAGTGCGAGGAGGGCGGCGGAAGCCGCGGTGCTGATGCAGACCGCGGCGGCCATGGCCGGCAAGGCAGCACTTTCACCAGGCGTTTCCGGCCGGATGCGTCGAAACAAAGCTGGGTGGAATGGAGTCAGAAGCATCACGCCACAGAGCAGGGCCCCTAGCGGCTCGCTGTAGCCACGCCCAACCGCGAAAAGCATGCCTGGATGCAACAGGACAATCGACGCCAGCCACGGTGACCACGCTGCTTCGGGGTCGCGCCATCGCGGCAGGCTGCCCAGGGCCCACGCCAGAACGGCGAGGGAGGAAAGGCCGACCAGGCGCACGCCAAGCAGGCCGAGACCGAGTGGATCGAGCCAATCGGCTTGCGTCAGTGCAGTGCTGCTGTGTGGGTCACTCGCCAGCGGGTCCACCGTCCTTGCCGCGCCCCACGGCGCTTGGCCGTCCTCGTCAACGGACAGGAGCAGGGTGGTGTCCAAACCAGGCGCATTGCTCACCAACGCGATGACGACGAGCACGATGCCCGCGATGAGCCACAGGCGGCCTCGCTGCTCCACGCCCCTTGGCCGGTCCCGGTTCGCTTGACGGTTGGGGTCCGCTCGGCGCTCTGCGAGCCTTCATGCGCCCTCGGCTCAACCTACGGCCATGTTCCGACCTCTCGAGGGCGTGCGCGTCCTCGATCTGTCCCGTGTTTTGGCTGGTCCCTACGCGGCGAAATTGCTGCAGGACCTTGGCGCTGACGTGCTGCGTGTTGAGGCCCCGTGGGGCGACGATACGCGGGGCTGGGGCCCTCCCTTCACCCAGGTGGACGGCGAAGAGGTCGCTGCATATTGGACTTCGGTGAACCTCGGCAAGCAGGTCGTCCGCAGGGATCTCCGGAGGGAGGAGGACCTCGAGGACGTCCGGAACCTGGTGGCCAAAGCGGACGTCATCCTCGAGAATTTCCGCCCTGGCCGCGCCGACGCGTGGTTTGCGCCTTGGCCAGAACGCGCTGTGGTCTGCAGCATCACGGCATATGGCAACGACGGCCCGCGTCGAGATGAGGGCGGATACGATCTCGCCATGCAGGCCCGCAGTGGGCTGATGGGCATCACCGGTGACACCGAGGGCGGACCTGCAAAGGTCGGCGTGGCCGTCATCGATGTTGCCACGGGATTGCATGCCGGAGCGGCCGTTCTCGCCGCCTTGTTCCGTCGAGAGCGCGAAGGCGTGGGCTCACGGCTCACCCTGTCGCTGTGGGATTGTGCGCTCGATCTGCTCATCAACCAAGCCCAGAACGCTTTGGTCGGTGGCACCAACCCTGGCAGGATGGGGACAGCACATCCCAACCTCGTCCCGTACAGGGCCTTCCAAGCGGCCGATGGTGAGGTCGCCATCGCGGTCGGTTCAGACCCGCAATGGACCAAACTGGTGACGGCGCTTGATCTGACCTTGCCAGATGGGGCGGAGTGGACCACGAATCCCGGACGCGTCAACGACCGTGACCGGGTCGAGGCGTGCGTTGCGAACGCCGTGGCTCACCTCTCACGGGCCGAGGTTGAGGCACGCTTGATCGGTGTGCCGTGCGCGCCCGTGAACCGCATCCTCGAAGCGATGGACGATGCACAAGCCATGGCCACAGGAGCGCGCATTGAAACCGACGGCGTGCCGCACGTGGCCAG
>PCBQ01000088.1 GCA_002731395.1 Methanobacteriota archaeon | reverse complement strand
TAGGCGTGTTGGGTGATGAAACATTCACCACGAAACCGTCCACAACGTCATGCAAGCGTTCCATCGACGTCGCGTAGTCCTCCAACGCGTCCTCATTGGTCGTGATTTTGGATTTCCCAAGGTTGGCCAACACAGGACAAGGCAGGGGACCTTTCTTGTTGAGATGGGTGCGGATTCTTTCAGCGACCGCTTTAGAGCCGTCGTTGTTGAATCCCATCCGATTGATCAACGCACGTGACCTGTCGTCCCTGAACATACGAGGTTTCGGATTGCCCTCCTGCGCGTGCATCGTGACGCCACCAATTTCGATGAATCCAAACCCAATGCTTGACCAGCCGAGGAGGGCTTCAGCGCCTTTGTCCATGCCCGCAGCTAGACCGAACCGATTCGGGAAGGTCAAACCCCACACTTCGACAGGTTCAGCCTTCTTCGGCCGGTAGAGCAATCGGAGCACAGAGCGGCCAGGTCCGGTCGCAGATGCAATCCTGAGCATCCGCAACGCTCGACCATGAGCGCCTTCACTGGTTTGAAGACGTTGAATGGGCCGAACAAACGCTCGGTAGGGCCAGCCCATGTCACGTCCCGCCCACGGGCATCCTTCAAGCCTTACGGGCTTGTCGTAGGGGTATGCGCCCAGATGACGTGCGGTGGCCGGCGGCCAGAGAGGCTGCTCGGCGCATCCTCCGCACGGCTCGCATCGTCATCGTGGTCGTCGAGGAAGACCTCGAGTGCGCACACCAATTGGTGAGGGCGATCAGCGAAGCGAACCCGGCACAATTGAACCTCCCTGAGGTGCGAATGGATGCAACGCCCGTGATCAAAGACCTCGATGGTGAGGTCCCACTCGTGGCATGGGGTGCATCCGGTGACCCGCGTGCGGTGCTGTTTCAATCCGAGGGCGTGCTCAGCGTGAGTTTTGAGGACGTCGCGGCCATGGCCCACACGCTCATAGAAGCAGGATATCCGGGTTGCCTCGGATGCGGTGGACCTGGACTGGAAGACCCGTGGGACGAGGAGACCTGGCGAAGACGGCAGGTCACAACATCGTTCAAGTAGGCTCGACGGAGCCGACCCTACCATGACCGTCGTTGTCATCGCGGAGAAACCCAGCGTTGCCGACGACATTGCCAAGGTGCTTGGAGCCACAAAAAAAGCGGATGACGCTTGGCTTGGTGAGGATCTTGTGGTGACCTGGGCCATCGGCCATTTGGTCGAGCAAAAGTTCCCGGAGGATTACGATCCGGAGTTCAAAAACTGGCGGAAGACCATCGACCGGCTCCCCATCGTCCCTGACCCCTTCGAGTACAAGGCGAAGGGTGGTCGAAACAGAAAGGTCCTCTCAGCCATCAAGAAGCGTGTTACGTCTAAGGACGTGACTGAAATTGTCAACGCATGCGACGCGGCTCGTGAGGGAGAGCTCATTTTCAGAAGCATCATCGAGCACACGAAAGCTAAGGCTCCCACATCCAGGATGTGGCTCCAATCCATGACGGCAGGCGCCATCGAGACGGCGTGGAAAGGGAGACAACCAAGCGGCACATACGACAGCCTCGGAGCCGCCGCACGTTCTCGCTCAGAAGCGGATTGGATCATCGGCATGAACGGATCGCGGGTTGGAAACACCTTCCTCAAGGGACGACGTGAACGAACCACCATCAGCCTTGGGCGGGTCCAAACAGCAACCTTGGCGATGATTGCCGATGAGGAAGAGCGAATCCTCAGCTATGTCCCGGAGCCGTTCTGGAACATCACTGCTGACGTCCATGCCGGCGATTCGGTATGGTCGGCGCGCTGGATTCGACGCGAGCACAAATCGGATGAAAACCGGCCTGAGTACAAGGCCAATCGCATCCTCGATCTCGCGGAAAAAGAAGCGGTTGAAGCAGATCTTGCGGCATCGACCACGACCGTTGTGACCGTCGATGAACGGCCAAAGCACGAGCGCGTTCCATTGAATTTCGATCTCACCAGCCTGCAACGCCTGGCCAACAGCCTATGGTCATGGCCGTCACGGAGGACGCTCAGTGTTGCTCAGGACCTTTACGACCGCTACAAGGTGACCACGTACCCGCGTACAGATTCTCAATATTTACCGACGGACATGAAGGAAAAGGTGAATGAAATCATCGAAACGTTGGGAGGCATCGAGGCGTACGCCACGCACGTTGATCGACTTCAAAACGAGGGATTGCGAAACACCGATCGGAACTTCAATGACGCAAAAGTCAGCGATCACTACGCGATTGTGCCCACAGGCATGCTTCCGAATGAGGCTCTCCCGGCAGACCATGCAAAGTTGTTCGACCTTATCGCAAGGCGTTTTCTCGCGTCGTGGTCTGACCGCTCTACGTGGCGTGTCGAAACGCGCACCGCAACGGCAGGTTCGCAGGACTTCGTCAAAAGCGTGGAGCACCTCGTCGACCCAGGGTTCCGTCACATCGAAACCAAAAAGGAAAACATCCCAGAACATTGGGGCGTCATCTCAAGCGGAACCGAAGCAAGCTTGCACGAGTTGACCTTCCACGAGGAGATGTCCAAGCCGCCGAGCCGCATGAAGGAAGCACGCTTGCTTTCCTTGATGGAAAAGGCAGGTCGTCACGTGGAGGACGACGACTTTTCCGAAGCGCTCAAAGACACAGGTCTTGGCACCCCAGCCACAAGAGCAGAGACAATTGAGAAACTCATCGATCGCAATTACATTCGACGCGCACGGAGCGGCCAAATCAGCGCCACGGCAATCGGAATGCGTTTGATTGACATGCTCCGCCGGATTGGTGTGGATTGGATTACATCGCCGGAATTGACTGGAGAGATGGAGCATCGCTTGCTGCAGGTTCAGCGAGGCGAAGTCCAACGAAATGTGTACATGAACGACATCATCGAACGAACGACCACCATGGTGCATCGCATCAAAGACCACGACAGATCTGTCCTCTACGCCGACGAAGAGGACGTCGCCATGTGCCCAGCGTGTGGCGAACCGGTGCGTGAGACAACCTTGGCCTACCAGTGCGTGGCCAACTTGGGTGCGGACGAGGGTTGCAACTTCATATTCTGGAAGGACACTTCTGGCCGTTGGTTCGACAGGAAAACGGCAGCTCGACTCATGCAAACGAAGGCTCTCGAGGACCTTCATGGATTCTTCAGCCGCACCGGTGAGGAATATGCCGCATCCGTTACCCTGAGCGATGCTGGAAAGGTCACCGTGAAAGGCAGCGGTGCGGGAAGCGTGGAGGCTACCGATGAACCGATTGCAGCCTGTCCGGTCTGTGAAGCGGGCACCGTCCGTCAGGGCCATGATGGATACGCGTGTGACAGCGAAGGATGCACCTTCCGAGGTATTCGTGCCGAGATGTGCCAACGGCTGATCAAGCCTGAAGAAGCGAAGGCCATCTTGACGGAGGGGCGCTCTGCTTTGCTTGAGGGCTTCATTTCCCGGCGCGGGAAACCTTTCAGCGCATACCTTGTCCTCAACGGTAAGAAAGTCGAGTATGACTTCCCACCCCGCCAAGCAGCTTCGGACGCAACGAAGTTTGAGGTGGAGCCTGGTGTTGTCGCCGTATGTCCAAAAACCAATGCTGCCATTGTGGAAACCCCGACCCACTACCAACCTGAGGAACCTGGCTCAGGTTGCAAGATTCAGATCGCTCGTGAAATCTCTAAACGCGAACTGACGCGCGAGGAAGCTGCAACGCTGATCACAGAAGGTCAAGTCGGACCCTTTTCCGACTTGATTTCGAAGAAGGGGAACCCGTTTACCGCCATCCTGTACCTGAACAAAGCCCAACAGGTGCGTTACCGCTTCGCAAAGAAGGAATGAAGCGCATGCTTCATGGGGTCCATCCCCCGGATTCAACCCATGGACCACGACGTCGTTGTCGTCGGAGCCGGTCCCGTTGGGGCTCGCTTGGCCACCGTTCTCGCTGAGCGGGGTGTCGATGTCCTGCTGATGGAGGAGCACGCATCCATTGGCAGGCCCTTCCAATGCGCTGGGTTGGTCAACCCATGGTCCATGGCCCAAGTGGGGCTTGAACACACCGTGCTCCAGGAGATTGATGGCGCCACCATCCACGGACCGCATCACGCCTCCGTTTCCGTGGGCGTTCCAGGGGAAACCAGAACAAGCGCCGTGTGCAGGAACAGGTTCGATGAAGGCGTCGCGGCGCAGGCCATTCACGCAGGCAGCAAACTGATGCTCTCCACCACGGCGACCGGTTTGCTGCCCATTGAGGGCAGAGGTTGGCGGGTTCATCACCATCATGAAGGGACCACAGGAACAACGACATGCCGGTTGGTGGTTGGCGCTGACGGCGCACATAGCCGTGTACGTCACTGGTTACGAAGCGGTAGGCCTAAGGAAATCATGATTGGAAATCAGGTCGAGGTCACGGGCTTTCACACCGAAGATCGATGGCTTGAGATGTTCACAGGGGAATCCATCGCACCGGGGTTCTTCGCCTGGGCGATACCAACTGGATTTGGTACTCACAGGATTGGCCTTTGGTCATCACCGGATCGACTTGATGATGCCTCACCGGAAACCTTGCTGGACAACCTCATGACCACTTCACGCCATGCACCACGCTTCGTGGACTGTCAAATCGTTGCCCGTTTTTGTGGCCCAATCCCCGGGGGCATGGTTCGAAGGCCCGTACGCGAGCGCGCGATGCTCTTCGGTGATGCCGCAGGTTTAGCGAAACCGACCACGGGAGGAGGCATAGGGCCGGGGTTCAAACAGGTCAGCATGGTTGCTGACGCTCTTGCCGAGGCAATCCACGATGACAATCTCTCAGAAAACATGCTCAAGAAAATCGCCCGACCGTGGGACGATTTGAAACGCCATCAAACACGAGCGAGGGCCCTCAGAAACCTGTTTTTGACGGAAAGCGACGACGAAACGCTGGAACGGCACGTGTCTGTCTTCGCCCAACCTGAGGTCACCGAGATGATCAATCGGCTGGGTGACATCGAACACCCAGTACCTCTTGGACTTGAGATGCTCAGGAAGGTACCTTCCTTCCGACCACTGGCTCTGCGGGCAGGATGGGCGATGCTCACGGCGTAAGGTGATGACATGGAAGAGTTGTACCGTCATCCCCCGTTTGACCCAAGGAGGCTCAAACCTACGGAACTCGACCCTGTGGTCGGTCCAATCGATCGCGCCTTCGGCTCGAATTTTCGTATCGAAACCGCAGAAGGTTGGTTTGTCGAACGACGGGGGCTCCCAGATACCGGGGGCGATGATCTTGAATCAAGGGCATTCCCAAGCGTGGTAAAAGCCCAACGCATGGGATGGTTCCTCGAACCACGCCCTTTGCATCGTAGGCTCCGTCGTATGGTGGATAGCGTAGGCGTTGTGATGCTTTTGACGCTCCTCTACCTCGCTCTTGCCCCTGGCTTTGATGCACTGAACATCCCCACATTTGGAACCCAAAGTGTCCGCTTGGGCTTGCTGGATTACCCGCTGCTTGGATTGATCGTTGTCCCACTCATTTTGTTGCCACTCGTTTTGCGCTTGGCCGTGAACGTGACCGATTTACGGAGGCAGACGCACATCATGCAGGACGAAGCCCTCCGCTTGGACATTGACGTTGACCACGTCAACAGTGAAGGAAGCACGTCACTTACCCTCAAAGGCCAAGCCGCAGAGCATGCCGTTTTTGCGAGCCTGCAATGTGGTGTTCTGGCCCCACGTAGGCACCACATCCTAAACGCACTGAACAAGCATCACGGAGGACAACCCCCACCGGGCATGACCACGGCCTTGGCGGGCATGGAACCTGCGATGGGCGACGGTACTGGTCTTGGAGAAGAATCGCCAATGCGCCGTCACGACTGGCCTGGCGATGTCTACCGGCGACCGATGAGGCTGGCCGCTCAAGGTGGATGGAAGGCCGTCATTGACCGCCATGTCGAGGTTGAAGCACCACACGGACCTTGGCCGGGGACGATGTACGATGCTCTTGTTCGAATCCACTGGGAAGTGGTCGTGGCATGCGATCACCCAACGCACGGTCGTCTCCTCCACGTGACGCCAGTTCGCGCAGTATGGCCCAAAGCGTCGATTCCCCTGTTGACCGTTAATTTGACCGACGGCCGTGCAGAACATGCCGATCCTGCACCGACACGTTGAGGTCCCGTGTGGTGCACATCACGCCATGCGACGACCCCTGACCGCCATGGCCCTGGTTTTGACCATGCTGATGGCAGGCTGCTTCGGCATTGGTGAAGATATGGTTGAGACCGAACCCTTGACCAGCGAAATACCAACATTGGTGACGGAGACATGGACATTGACCCTTTCAGAGTCCACCCGCAATCCGGTTGCAGGTGACCTCATCATGTTCGAAGTGCTCGGTGTGCCCCAAGAGCATCTCGATAGCGTGCTGGTCGGCGACGTCCGAACTGCTGTTGGCGACAATCCTTCAGAAGTCGCTGGCGACGTGGCGGTCTCTCGTACGAACACATTGGTGGTTGCTACCATTGCGCCGTCCACGGGAGCTGTTCGCGTCAGTGTCGACCTGATGCCAAGCGAGGACGTCACGTTCGATGCTGACTCATTGACGCTTGAAGCGACGATCAGCATTCGCCAAGCAGGCATACGCCTCGTCGTCCCTGTTGCCGTCAATGCAGATGAAGGCAACATCCTGTTTGAGGGGCGAGTTGCCCCGCTGCGAGAGCGTCCTGCAGATGACTTGGATGGGCTATCGTGCAACGTGGTCATGGACATCGGATCTGAATCCAACGGTGAGGAGATCCTCCTTGATGACCAGCGCTCGTTCACCGTGGACAGAGCGGCGGAGGGATTGCCTCCCGTGCTGCTGCTGAAAGCGACATGCGTGGGCCCAATCGATGATGCAACCGACGAACGAAGCGTTCGTCTCATCCTGAGCGAGGTGGTGGTGGATGCCGACGGGGACGGAGTGGAAGATGAGATCGACCGCTGCCCCAACGGTGTTGGAGATGCCCAAAGCTGGACCAGCAAGACTTCCACGGACCACGACGGTGACGGCTGCAGAGACCGGGACGAGGACGATGATGACGATGACGACGGCATCATCGACACCATGGACGGATGCCTTTCTGAGAACGGATGGACCTCAAACATGCTTGACGATCACGACGGAGATGGATGCCGCGACGCAAGCGAAGATGAGGATGACGACAACGATGGACGCCGAGACGTGGAAGACGCATGCCCCCAAGGTAGCCTGGGATGGACCAGCCTACGTGCCGTGGATTGGGACTTGGACGGTTGCAAGGATGAGGGCGAAGATCTTGACGACGATGACGATACCGTGCTCGACGAGAATGATGCATGCCCGAAAGGTGAGTCTGCTTGGGTGCAAAACAATGCCACCGACTGGGATCATGACGGTTGTTTGGACGTCACCGAAGACGAAGATGACGATAACGATGGGGTCAACGATGCTGATCTGAACGGTACAATGCTCGACCTTTGCCCGCAATCAACGCTAGGGGCCACGGTGGACGAGTTCGGTTGCGCCGCAGATCAGCGCGATTCGGACAGCGACGGCGTTGTGGATGCCAACGACCTCTGCCCGGAAACTCCTCCGTCAACAGTGACCGACGACGAGGGATGTGAGGACGTGGACGGTGATGGCGTGCATCTCCAGAACGACGATTGCCCCAGCAGCCCCACCCGATGGACCATTGATGGAAACGGATGTGCCGTCCTCCAATTGCCTGTACCCTGGACCAGCACGCAGGGCGCACCCACGGTGTCCGGCCCGTTCCAGACCGTGGGTGAGTTTAGCGTACCGACGCTCTCTGGAACGCTGACGTTCTCGGACCTCTGGGACGGAAACAGCACCTACCTGTTCATTTTGATGAAAACCACCAGCAGCGGTTCGAGTTCCTCAACATTCACGATGAACCCTGGGACCCTGACAAGGAACCTCCCGGGCGAAACTCACCTTGTGTATGGATCCTACGACAGCGCATACAGGTCGCAAGTGACGGATCGAAAATCCGACGTTGAACAGCGGCTTAATGCGGACGAAGAAGAAGAATGGGCGGGCCGCATCCATTACCTTGACCTCGACTTGAGTGGGGCAACCGGCGACCTCGGTGAAGCGCTCAGCGCGCTTGGTGAACCGACCACTTTCGGCATCGACCGCTTCCAACGGTTACGACAAACCGGCTCAACATACACGTGGGGCACGTCCAGCACAACGTATGATCCCCAACACATGTCCCACGAGGCCTGGATGTGGCATGCAGAACACCCGGTCGAAATCAGGAGGTCGGATCCAGCGGTTGAGGCCGTGGACCTCATGTTCGAAGACCAACATCAAGGCGGCTGGGGTGGTGGTTTCACCACGGCCATGAACGCAACGTTCGATTTGACCCATGACTTGGACACCTACGATACGATGGAAATGTTTCACGAACACGCGTGTTCGGAGCGCCGAGACCGCTACCAAACCTCGGCTGGTGGCTATGCAGG
>PCBQ01000087.1 GCA_002731395.1 Methanobacteriota archaeon | reverse complement strand
GGCCTTGACACCAAATCGAACAAGGCCATCAAGAGCAAGGAACAACGCGTTCCGTGGGTCCTTGAGGACGGCACGGAGAAGGTGTCCGGACTCAACGTGCGCTGCCGCATGAAAGCCAAGTTCCAGCGCGGCAAGCAAAGCGTCTGGCAGTACCTGCGCATGACAAGCATCGTCAACCCGCACGCCAGCATCACTTTTGTCGACCCGGACGGGGAGACGACGCACTGGCCGCGCGTCACCGAACGGTTGCCACGCAAGGTCAGCGCCATCAAACCCCATCCGCATGGCATCGAATTGGGGCAACTCAACCGCTTGGCGAAGGCCACCAAAGCCGCCAACTTGAGCATCTTCCTCAAGACCGATTTCTCAGGCGTTCCCGGCCGCGCGGTCAAAGAAATGTGCGAGGTATCCGGCTTGGTTGACGCCAAAGGCCAGCCGCTCAAGTCGCGCCCGGGTAAGCTGAACCCAGAGCAAATTCGTGCCTTGGCCGAGACCTTCCAAGGCATTCGAGGCTATCTTCGCCCCTACCGTCTCGACCACCGTGGCTCGAGAATCTACGTTGCAGACGCTCGCCGACCTGGCGTGCCGAGTGCGCCCATCTCGGACGCCAAGCACGGAGACTTGTTGGAAGCGCTCACCGAAGCGACCATCGACGACCTGCTCGACATCGTGACCTCGCGTACCGACATGCATTGGGAGGAGACCCTCACAGAATTGCGCAGCACCGTCCAGAGCACACACGGCGACGGGCCATGGGACAAGCAAACCGCTGACGCCATCTCCAAACACCTGCGCAAAACCTGGGATCCGCGCGTTGCCTTCGAGCCGGTGAAGCTGCTCAAGCCGCCCATTGATTGCTTGTCGCCCATCGAAGAATTGCTCATCAAGAAGGGGCTGTCGAAAACCATCGATTCCCGCTTTGTCACGACCCTGACGCGCGCGCCATCGGTCAGTTCAGGCAACCCCTTCCAAATCGAAGTCGGCCTCATCTTTGGCGAAGGCATGCCTGCAGATTCGGCCGTTGAAGTGCTCCGCTTTGCCAACCGCGTGCCCCTGATGTACCAGCAGGGCGGTTGCATGTTGACCAAAGCGATTGAATCGGTGGACTGGCGCCAATACGGGCTGGACCAGCCTGGCGGTAACGGGGTGCCAAAGGGGCCTGCAGCAGTGCTGGTGCACCTGGCCAGCACCAACGTCCAATTCACTTCCGAAGCCAAAGAAGCGGTCGCGGACAACGAAGAGGTACGCGAAGAGGCGCGGAAGGCGATGCTCGAACTTGGCCGAGGTTTGCGCAAGCACCTCGAGAAGAAGAAAAAGCTGGCCAAGACGCAGGAGAAGTTCGAACTCATCACCGACATTCTGCCGGCCATCGCCGAAAAATCGGCGTCCATCTTGGGCCGTGACATCCCGCTGTTGGCCGGTTCGATCACGAAAATCATGAACGCCGTCATCGCACAAGAAACGACGACGTGGGACAAGGAAGGCAAGCGCACCAACGTTGAGATTTCCTTGAGCAACTACACCGCCAAATCCCGCTCCTACACTTTGTTGGCCAATTGGCCGCAGCGGGAAGGCGCAACCATGGTGGACAACGACCGTGGCGGTCGCTCGGAGATGACCGGCGTGTGGGCATGGAAATTGGAGACCCTCAAACCAGGTGAATCCGCCACCATCACCTTCGCGTTGGAAGGCCTCGAAAAGGGCGACTGGACAGAAACCGAGGTGTTCTACCGCGGCGCTGGTGACGTCATTGGCGCCACCAAGATGGACGATGCCTTGCTCAAGGAATTGCGGCGCCAAGAAGAGGTGCTCACCGAAGGTGAGGGCGGCGACCAAGATGGCGACGTAGCGCCGCAGGAGGAGGCAAGCCTCGCTGGCGCGGATGTCGACCTGATCGAACCTGAGCCTGCAGAGGCGATGGCGGAGGCCGTCGCCCCAAGCGGGAACATCCTGGACTGGACGGAGGGTGACGCATGACTGGACGAACGCATTCCCCTGAAGAGACCAAATCCGCACTGCATGACGTCGTCGTTGAGATGTACGACCGCATCGTCAAAGGCGAGCCTCCGACGATGACGCTCCCGGTTCGAACGAAGAACAACATCACGTTCAACACGCGATTGGGCGTCTACAAGTACGGGAAATCCACGTCAGTCCGAGACGCCACCTCGCTGAGGTCAGCCAAGCAGTTGCTTCGCGCTCTTCACGTGGTCGAATTCATCGAGGAGATGATCGACGCCGGCAAATCGAGCACCCTCAGGGAGATGTACTACATCTCGGAAGGTTGGGGCCACGGAAAATTCGGCTCACAAAATGAAAGCAACAACCTCGCCGAGGACCTTGAAGTGGTCACCAAATGCCTGCGTGAGGACTTCAAGCTCCGGCCGGAAGAAGACGGTGCGCGCATCATTGGCAACATCACCCTGCAGGAGCGCAACCGACGCGGCGAGTGGATGCGCATCAACGCCCGCGATGACGTCGGTGATTCTGGGTACGGCGTGCCGTACAACGTGGAGTCTGAGAAGTTGGAGCTCATCGAGCACGACGTGGATTTCATCATGGCCATCGAGACCGGTGGTATGTTTGACCGGTTGATCGAGAACGGCTTCGATGAAGACCACCGGTGCGCCTTGGTCCATCTCAAAGGTCAGCCAGCCCGATCCACGCGTCGCATCATGAAGCGCATGAGCGAAGAATGGGACCTGCCTGTTGTCGTCTTTGCTGACTGTGACCCTTGGTCGTATCGTATTCACGCCTCCATCGCCTACGGCGCGATCAAGACCGCGCACATTTCGGAATACCTTGCCACCCCAACCGCAACCTACCTCGGCATCACCGCAGACGACATCGTGGCCTACGACTTGCCCAGTGATGACCTCTCAAAGAAGGACATTGAAGCCCTGAACGCCGAATTGACGGACCCACGTTTCCAAGACCCATGGTGGCAAGAACAGATCAACATGATGCTCGAACTTGGAAAAAAGGCTGAGCAGCAGTCCTTGGCCAAATATGGTCTGGATTTCGTCACCGACACGTACTTGCCCGAAAAGTTGGCAGAACTCGGACTCGCTTGACGGTTCGGCGCGAGGCTTCTTGACGGTGGAGCCGACGGGGGACCGTGACGCCCGAACCGGCAGCGGCCTCTCCTTGGCCCATGCGCATCGTGGTGCTTGGCGGCGTGATGCTGCTCTCGTCTTTCATTCTCTTCGGCTCCATGGGAGGAACCCTGAACGAAGCCTTTGACCCACGAACGACCCACGTCGCTGAAGTTTCTGGTGGCGAAGGGGTGCTTGCGGACCTTCGCCCCGTCTGCCACGCGTTGTACATCACGGCAGACCACGAGGCCAACGCGACCCTGATGCGCTCTGATGGATGGAACAACAACGCCGGCTCGGCCCTCGAGGCCTCGGAGTGCCGAAGCGAATGGGAGCCTATGACCGTGGATCGAGGCGTGGTCTTCGTCCGCGTTGCGGCATGGGAGGTCGAAGAAGACGGTCAGCACCTGCTCCAACTCGAAGCCAACGAAGACGTCGAGGCATGGTTGGTGGACGTGCCCGCCATGGAACAGGGCATGCTTTCCTCTCCGTGGATCCTTGCTGCCTTCGGCATGTGCACCTTCGGAGTGCTCGTTCTACCTGTGGGGCTGACCCTGTTGTTCTCAGAGCGCCGGCGGCGCGGGGGAGGCGTGATGGTCGTCGGAGCGAACGGCCAGCTTCAACCGATGACGGCCGGGGGGGCCGAAGCCTTCGGAATCCCCACCCAACAGGTGCGTGAGCAGGACTTACCCTTCGACCCAATCACCGGGGCGTACCGCGAACCTGAAGGAGGTGCACCCGAAGGGGACGTCGCCCCCAACGGCATGCTCACCACCGAACAGGTCTACGCATTGATGCGAGGTGACATCGAAGGTGCACTGCCTCCAGAAGCACGACAAGAGAGTCCTCGCGACCCCTTTGTGGCCACAAGCCGTCGGGTCGCCCCGACGCCTGCTGAACGGAGTGAACCTGAAGCACCCACGCCAAAAGAGCCATCCGGCAAGGATTGGGAATCGTGGGACGACGGACCTTGAGGCCTTGGCATGATTGAAAGAATCTCCAGAATCATCGCCGCGATATTGGCGCTTGTGATGGTCGCGTTGTTTCTCATCACGCCACCCGCCTTGGTCTCCGACTCGGGCGAAGAGGCCGCTATGCTGCCCCCATGCGACGTGGACGAAGGTTTGCCCTTCATCGATGACGATGAGGTGACGTGCTACTGGGGCATGTCCGAGGACGTCGTTGAACTTGTGAAAGCGGTCGACAGTGTCGATGTCACGGTTGACATCTCGTGGGAAAAGGACGGCGTCTGGGTCGGTGTGGCCCGGGCTTCGGAAGCAAGCAAATGCACGCTACGCGAGGGTTACTACGAGTGCCCGCAAGGCGGTGTGGACCTGCTTGCCGGCGGCCCGTCCTCGGACGGAGGCTTCAGTTGGGCGGCCAGCAGCGGAGACGTGCGTTTCGTGGTCGGGGGAGACGACAGTCAACAGATGCAGCAATTTGACGTGACGTGGGATTACGAAGCAACGCTTCCCGGTTCGGGCAACATCTGGTTCCTCGCCTTCGGCATCATCGCCCTGATTTACGCCGTGCTTGGACCCAAGCGGATCATCGAATGGGTCACGGATGCGTTCCTCACGTTCTCCTGACAAACGACGGCTTCAAAGAAGGCCTCGACTGTTGAACCAATGGTTGAGAAGATGGACGACGCGGCCACGACCCTTCGCTTGCTTCAAAACGACGTACGACGAGGCATTCTCGAACGATTGGTACGAGAACCTCACTACCCAATGCAGCTCGCTGACCTCCTCGAAGTCAGCCAACCTGCCATCAACAAGCATCTGAAAGAACTGGAACGCGGCGGCCTGGTCACGAAGGAGAAGGTGCCCAGCGACAAAGGTGGGCCTCCCAAGCGGATCTACAGCGTCACACAAGCGGTTTCGGTCCGCATCGACCTGGGGCCTGACCTGTTTCGCATTGAGCAACGCGACTTGCCCAAAGGTGGTCCAATGCGGTTGACCTCGACGCTTCCAGACGGGGCTCGAGCCGTGGCTGAAGCCGTCAGCGGTCGCAAAAAAATCGCCGTGGGGGAAGGGTTGGGTCACCTCCGCCACCTGTCTGAGCAGCTCGATGCTTTGGACCGTCAGCGCGACGCGCTCATCGCCCTCCACCAGCAGGTCCAAAACCGAATTTCAGCGGCGGTTGAAGCCGACTTCGAAGCGTACGAAGAACGTGTGATGGTCCACCGTCTGCTGGAGTCGCCCAACGAGCGCTTGGACGCACTCGCCCTCGGCCAACACCTCGGCCTCGGCCGTCAGGAAATCGCTGCGATGGTCGACGAAGTCGGGGCGCGTCTTGAGCGGCAGCTCGCGGATCGAGCCGGCCACGTGGTGGCCGTCAAGCCCGACAGCGACCTGCGCTGGTGGCTTGGCAGCGTCAAACGACGCCGCTGAGCCTCAACCCAGGATCAGAGTCCGTCTTCGTCGCTCAAGACGCTCATCAGCGAGGACTGCTCTGCGATGCGAGCCTTGACTGCGCCGCGTCGCGCGGCACCGACCAAGAAGAGCACACCGAAGAGCGCAACGGTCAGCAGAACCACGGCACCGGGCAGTGCGGTGGCGCTGACGACCTCAGCCGCTACGTCGAGCGCGGGAGCGTTGGAAGACAGCTCCTCGGTGAGGTAGACGATGTTGTCACGCTCGTTGCCTTCGACGATTTCGTTGGTTGGGTCAATCATCACATACACGGCCTTGCTGCCGGCGCTCACGGGGTAAAGGAGGTACACCTCGACCTGCTTTCGCTCTTCGGCATCGGTGGGTGCAAGGATAGCGCCGACGACTTGGCGCATGACGATGTCTTCGTCATCGCAGCCTCCGGTGCGCAAATCGCGCTTGATGTCATCGTCGATGCGACGCTGTTCGCAAAGGATGATCTCAATGTCCGTGGCGTGCGTGTTGCCGTCGTTGGCCAGCACCACACGAACAGGGATGGTATCCCCGACCTTGGCGCTTTGTTGCGAGGCTTCCGCTTCCATGATCTTCAGGTTTGGCGCACGCAGACGGAGGGTCAGGATAAGTTCGTTCGAGTCGAGATCATCTCCTGCCCACTCTGGGCTATCGTCGTGGTCGCCACCGGCTTCGGCGTCGCCGTAGAGGCTGGTCACCTTCAGACCGATGTCACGGGTGGTGAGGGTCGCGTCGGTACCGATGTTCACTGCTGCGACCATGCCGATGGTCGTGTACGCGTCCATCTGCGGCATGCGCCACGTGTTCGTGTCTTCGAGGTAGACGCAGCGGTCTTCGGGGAAGGCGCTGGCGGTGCTCATGAGGACCTCACAGGGAACGGTGGTGAACAGATCAGCACCAATTTGCTCGACCTGCATCCACTCGACCTTCCATGTGGTCAACGAGCCCATGCCCGGCACGGTGTTCCACAGCACGTCGTCGCCGTCCCGGTTGCTCGTATGGTTGTGCAAACTGGGGGTATCAGGAACGTTGCCGTTGTTGGTGATGTTTACTTCGAACGAAACAACACGGCCTGGCGCGGAGGTCTTCACCGGGTTGTCGACCCGTGGGTCCATCGAGATCCGCATGTCGTGGAATTCGTTGACCTGTACATCGAAGATCAGGGTGTCGCGGAGTCGCGTCTCACGGCCTTTGTCGTCGGGGTAGGCCTCCTCGGAGAAGGCTTCGAAGACTACGGTGTATTCACCCGCTTCGACTTGATTTGGAACGTTCATGCGGACCTCGAAGGTTTGGTAGGTGTCACGCGACAACTCTTGCAGAGCGTTTCGGGGCACGTCGATGTCCCAAAGCACGTCAACGCCAGCCGCATCGGTCACGCGAGCCAAGCGGAAGTCGTAGCGGTCTGGGCCGTTGCCTTCGTTGCGCACGGTGATGGGCAAGAGCCACTCCTCACCGGGGTTGACGAAGAGTTCCGTGCCGACCTCTGGGTCAACACCTGCTTCGAGGTCATACACGTGAATGACGTTGGTCGACAGCAGCACTGAATCGGAAATACGTGGATAGGAGTCGAGGTTTGCCTTGAGGGTCACCGCTGGGCCAAGACCAGCCGTGGCGTTGGTGGGCGCGCAGACCTCCACGTAGACCGTGTGGGTCACTGAATCGTCGCCACCAAGGATTTCCCACGTTCGTGGATCGTTCAACCCCAGGGTGTTCCCGCCAGGTGCGTCTCGGAAGTCGACCTCAACGGTCCAGTGTTCCATGCGCCACGTGGGCAGGTCGACCTCTGCGGGCCGAGCTTCAGGAGCACCGGGTGTGGTGAAGACAAGGTCTCCAGAATCGAAGTTCTTGGTCACCGGCACGGAGTACTCCGTGCACTGTCCGGGGAGAACGCGCTCGAGGCTGTCGATTTCTGAATCCTCAAACACAATGTTTCCTGTCGAGCGAATCGAGACAAAGACCTGCAGTTCGAGGATGTCGTAGGTGCCCTGCTGGACCGACTTGACCGGCTCGCCGGCAGACCATCCTTTCAGGTAAATGACGAACAGGCCAGGGTCCTCGGTGGTCGGTACGCTCACCTCGAGGTTCTTCGTCACGGATTGGCCTGGATCGAGTTCCACGGAGGTGGGGAAGTTGACTTGCCATGCGAACGGAAGGACCCACTCGGCCTGCCCTTCAAGGGTCGCTGGATCCCAGAAGTCGAACCGGTCGAACACGTTCCCAGTGTTGGTGATCGTGATTGAGAAGATGGCCGTTTGGCCCTGTTCGATGTCAGCGATGCTGTGCGAGGTTTCGAGGTTGATGCCGTGCACGACGTCCATCTTCGTCAGGGTCGTTAGGGAGGATTGAATCGCCGGATCTGAGGTGGATTTTGCGGTCACGACAATGCCGGCAAACTCGTCCTCATTGGCTTGGTAGATCGAAGGTGCCTTGACGCGCATGTAGAAGCGAGCCAGTTCACCGCCCGCGAGCGGAATAACGGTGTCGGGGAAGATGGTCGTGTGGTTGTTTGCGAAGTAGAGCGTCGCCGTCCAATTTTGAGGCACTCCGGACACGTTGAGCGTGTAGGCGTCAGCGACGAGATCGGTTGGGCCCGGTGTCGAGTTGTTGACGGTGAGGTTGTACACCGTTTGCTCGCCAGGTTCGATGACATGGTAGTAAGTCTCACCGACGTCCAACTCGACGTCGACTTGCCCGGTCAATATGTGCGAATAGCAGATGGTGAAGCGGTTGTTGTTGGCCTCATCGCTGCATTTGTTGGTGTCCGACCACGCCACGTGCGCCCCACTCCCCAAATCATTGGCAAAGGCTGGCGGCATACCGATGGAGGGTTGACGGCCGTTCTCTGGTCCGAGCTTGTTCGAGTTCCAGCGGGTCACCGGAGAAATCTCCCACGGGTCGATAGCCGTCAGGCCGTCGCCGGTGAGGTCTGTGCTGTTAAGGCGGGTGTAGACCACTTCTTCGCCGGCGGTCAGGTTCCCCGAATCAACCCATGCGATGTGGACGTTGTTCTGGTCGTCGGTCAGCAAGGCTGGGAACACGGAGTTGCCGCCATAAGGACTGTTTTGAGGCAGGCCAGACCTGCCTTCGACGTTGGAAATCGCCGTGTCATCGATTTTCTTGATGGCGTAGGTGGACAAGCCTTGATCGGCGCCGTCCCAAGCACCTGCGCCCTGCAAGCGGAGTTTGGTGTAGTAGACCTCGTAGTTGACTTCCTTTTCGAAGCCATAGTCACGGCCGTCCATCCACGCAATGTGGGTGTTGCCTTGCAGGTCCACACCAATGGAAGGGTGGAAGGAGTAAGCGTCATCGATGGTCACGCGGGTGTCGTTGACCACGACAAGGTGGCCGTCTGCACCGGCGCCGGTGTCCTCAACGTAGCCGTTGCCGACCACGTTGGTGCCTTGGTCGCCGGGCGTCCACTGTGCGTCGTTGTTCATCTTCCCGTAAGGGTCGAGAACGCTCATGTAGATCTCACGGGAATTGTTGGTGGAAATGTAGACCATCGCCTCAACGAGGAGGTTCATGTTGTTGCTCGTGCCCGAGGGGAACTCGTAGACCTGCCCGCCTGCATCGGTGTTGCGGATGGTGCTGCCAGGGCAGTTTCGCGTCTGCTGGCTGACCACGCCGTTCGGACACTGGGCAAGGTCGCGGAAGTGAGATTCCACGGTGCCTGCACCACCATAGCTCTGTCCGTAGAGGCCGACGGGGACGACGCCCGCGGTCACACAGTTGTCGTGGGCCTCCTCAATGGAAGCACTGTCGTCTGCACCGGTTGCTGGGTCACCGTCCTTCGGACCCTCGTCGGAAATGGGGATGGTGATCTTGGTCGCGTTAGGGTTCCACTTGTGGTCGGAGGTCGAAGGAGGGTTACCGGGCACGTTGCCTTGGGCGTCCTTCCAAGAAAGGCAGGCCCAGTTGGTGCCGGGACCCCAGTCTTCGCCAGAATACCCGGAGTAAGTGTTGCCGTTGTAGATCGTTTCAGGGAGCACGCGGAGGCCGCCAGAGTTGTCGCTGTCCGTGGTGCCAAGAGCGGTGTTACGGGGACCCTGGCCGCCCTTGTAGTACGCCGCACAGTTGCCGGACTGTGCCACGCCTGGCAAGGTGTTTCCGAGGCCGTAGATGGTCTCGTAGACCGACATGTTGGCGTCGGCAAGCATCGGCTTGATGCCGCGGAAGTAGCCACCACTGGCGAAATTGCCGCCGTAGATGACGGTGCACACGTCAGCCCACTCGGAATACATCGAACCGGAGGTGTCAACGACGAACACAAGCTCGACCTTTCCGCCACGGGTGTCGTCCCAAGCGATCTGGACGTAGTCGTTGGCGTCCACGACGACGTCGGGGTGGCCCTTGTGTCCGATGATGGGGGTCAGGAGGGTGTCGTCAAAGAGCGTCAGCGTGGAGCCTGTGGTCACATCGGGCTCGACCATGGAGTAGTAGATCTGTGGCTGCGCGAAGAACTTGTCAAGCGGATCGTAAGCGTCCTGCCAGACGATGTGCAGTGCGCCCTTGCTGTCGACGTCGATGGCGGGCCAATCGCGGTTTTGGGAACGCTTTGAGATGATCGTGTCGTCGATGGAAGAGATGGCCCCGTCGGTCGTGGCCTGTCCGTCGCGCGGCGCCTTGAACGGTTGCAGAGCGGAGTACATGATGGAGTGTTGACCGGCGCGGTCGGCCCACACGACGTGCACGGTGTCGTCCTCGTCAACCACGAGGTCAGGGTGTGCAATCTTGTGGAGGCCGGAGTTGCTGATCTGCGTCGCGTCGATCATGGTCTCACCGCGCGGCGAGAGCATGGAGTACCACAGATGCTGCCCGTTTCGGGTCCAAACGAGGTGCACGTTTCCTTCGCTGTCCGAACCGACAGCAGACTGTTGGTCAGAAGCGGCCCCACCGTCAACGACCTGAACGGCCTCGGTGATCACCACGGTGTTGGCCTCGGCGACATCGGTGACGATGAACATCGAGGAACAAACGGACAGCAGAAGCAGTGTGACGAGACTGAGGGACTTCGTTGATTGGCGCATGGGGTCGACCTCCAGTGGACTGGCGGTCTAATTCGACGTTTCATCCTACTTAATCGCACCCCATTCAGGTCAGATGACGAGAGGGGCTCAAATCCACTCCGACGGGTCGAAATCGTTACCGAACGGTGCGGCATCATCATCGAGGATTTGGATTTCTGCGGTTTCTTCGACGACGCTCGGGCGGATTCCGCTTTGCCCACGTTGACGCTTCCGCTCCTCCCAATCATCAACGGGCCCTGGGCGGCCTACGCCTTGGCCGAAACCGAATTTGATTTCATGAATCAGCCCCAGTTTGCTCATCCAGAGGGAGCGTAGGGCTTGCATGAGCTCGTTTTTGCTCAAGCCGTCGAACCAAATAGGGAGGCTAACGTTGAACGCTTGGAGGGGGCCAGGACGAGCCTTTCCATCATGCCCCATGCTGAGGTTCCAGTCCACGCCGCTCGTGATGAGGTGCATCCGCATCTCGTGAACCCAGCCTTTCCACTCCTCGCCGTCTTCACCCATGAGGGTGCTCATCTCGTCCTGCTGACCGGCGTCAACACGCGTGACGCTTGACACCGCGACGAGGTCACGGCCTTTGGGTATGACCACCGTGAAGGTGTGCCCTCGCGGACCCGGCGGGTACTTCACGGCCAAGTGGACGTCTGCGCGGGGGTCTTGCTGCTCGCGAACTTCGAGACGCTCGCTGGCAAACCAGCGACGCAGGAGCGTGCCGGCCTCGGAAGCGTCCATGGTCTGGGCTGAAGCCGGACCGTTTTGAACCACACCGTTGGCATCAACCGGCCAAAGCCGCGTGGAGGGCGTCCAGTTCATTTCGCAAATCGACCCCTTGACGGCCGCGCAGTCCGGCACGCCGCAAGCCACCACGCAACACGACCCATCCGTCCCAAGCGATCGCGAAAGACCATCCCGAGAGCACAAACACAGGGAAACAAAGCACGAACAGGGCGACAGCAGCAAGCTCAGGCATACCGCTCGGATCCAAGGCGCCTGTGGCATAGGCACCTCCAGCCAGCCCGGCCGCCACCAAGGGCCACACGATCATCGAAGCAAACAATGCGAACACGAAGTGGTAGGTCGTTCGGGCGTCAACGCCTTCATCGGTTGAATTCCCCTTGACATAACCAAGGGTGGATTGAACCCCCATGGACAGCAAGAAGACCGAGAGGAAAGGGAGGAATTGTGCGATGCGGAGGATCCCACCGGCCACAGCGATGGTTGAATTCCTCCGCAAGCCACGGCCATCTTGGTTGAGGTCGCGGCCATCGAGGCCATGCGCTTCAAGGCGCTTCGCCACGGCGTGCGCCGCATCGAGCGCCGGTGAATTCAGGCGTTCAGGGACGATGGCGTCGAGAGGGCGGTCACCTTCAGGTCGGAGTGCGTCACGCTCCCGCCGCGCAGCCATCACTTCAGAGCGCCAATCGGGCAAAGCCCGAACCTCACGTCGGGCACGAACATGCGCCAGCACGTGCAGGGCTCGCCGCTCGGACCAGTCGACGGTGTCAGGCGTTAATCGACGCAACCTCGGCGTCAACGCATCACGAAGGGCCGTCACGGCATCCGAGGGGGGCTCACTCCAGTCGTTTTGCTTCACGGCAGCAAGAAGGTCTTCGGGAATATCGTCCAATTCAACCGCGATTGGTTCACTGTATTCGACATGAACATCGGTGCGAAAATGGTGGCGCACCCGAAAATGCAAGCCGACCGGTACGAGATGCGGAAGCGGCCGGCCCTCGACATGGGCGATGGCGGCAGCAGCGAGAACCGTTCGCATCGGGCCAGTACGGAGGCGAATTGGGTGGGCCTCATCGTGGGCGGTGCCTTCCGGGAACAAGGCGGAGCCGTGGCCGTACGATATGCCGCGTGCCAAATTGAGCAAGGTGCGGCCGTTGAGGTTCTGGGCTTCTTCTTGTGAAAAGCCACCCCGCAGAAGTTCAGCCTTGCGCACGACGGGTTGTACGGCCATGCGTCGTGTCCAAAAACTGAGGATGGGGCGTGTCACAAGGTCGTGGCGGCCGCCAATCACGAAATGACTCGGATGGGTCAGCAAGATGGTGAGTGGGTCCATCAAGGCGTTCACATGCCACGCACAGCACATCGCACCGCGATCGTGATCCAAACCTTCCAGTCCTTCGCTGGTCATGGACTTGAATTGCCCCCGTGCAACAATCCGAAGCAGCACAAAGGCCAGCTTGGTCCAAAACGGCGAGCCAGGAATGGCCCGGTCCCAACGCGGTTGCGGAACGGACATCAAGGCATCAAGCCGCACTTTGGAGCTCGCTTTGGTCAACGTCGGCAGGGCTTCACCGTGGTGATCCACGGAGCCGTCCTCGCCGATGGTGGTCATGCCTTCACCAAATCCTGTGACCATGCAGCCAATTCCTCATCGTCCGCACGGCCCCCTTGCGAATCCGGCCATAGGAAAGGCAGGGCGTGCCCCCCATCACCTGGGGTTCGCGGCAAAACGTGCACGTGCACGTGTGGCACCTCTTGACCCGCACCAGCTCCATCATGGATCAAAACCAGAAAGTCCTCTGTGTCAAAAACGGCACTCAAACGACGCTGTGCTTCAGCCACGCCGTCCATCAAGAGCCTGCGCTCCTCAGGCCCGAGGTCAGCCAATCGGGGCACACCTCGTTCAGGGACGACAAGGGTGTGACCCGGCCTCCGAGGGAAGACGTCAAGGAAAGCGTACCATCCTTGACCACGTGCAACAGGATGGGACGGAAGGCTACCTTCGACGATGCGCTCGAACAGCGTCGCCTCGCCCATGAGTGTGCGTGGTGCGACGCTGCCTTGAATCCTCACGCCGATTCAGAGGGTGCGAGGACCCAATGGCCGGAGACGCCCTTGCGCACCGCAAGGGTGTCAACGGTACCGTCAGAGGAAATGAGGGTGTGGTGCATTTGCTCCGCGTCCATGTCAGGGTGGTCATGACGCACATGGACGCCGCGAGTTTCGGTGCGCGCCATGGCGCTCTGAAGCATCACACGGGCCTGTTGAACGCCATGCTGAGCGGCAAGCACGGCCTCGAAATTGGCGTTCGCCACCAACGACCGATCGTCAAGATGGAGGGCTTCTGCAGACACCTCGAGGGTTTCAACGGTCTCCAACGCAGCAGCCAATTCGTCGCCGGACGTGCCGCCGTCGAACACGTTTCGGATCAGGGCACTGACGGATGAGGTTACGGATCCGATGCGAACCACGCCGTCTTCGCTTTCGACGGGTGCCATCATGGCGGCAACGTCAGCCTCTGCTTGTTCGACGGCTTCAGCCACAGCATTCGAGCCACCATGGGCTTGATCGACCAGCCATGCCGCGGCTGAGGCTCCGGCCGCTCGACCGGACGTCAGGGCGTCGAGGACGAGGTTTCCTGGCAAGAGGCCGGCGCCGTGGAGGCCGGTGCACGCTGTTCCACCCGCAGCATAGAGGCCAGTGAACCAACGCGACCATGATCCAATGACGGCACGGCCTTCTTCGTCAACTGGAATGCCGCCTAGGCTGGCGTAGGCTCGCGGTTCGATGGCCACGGTCTGTCGGTCGGCGTCCACGCCAAGGCGCTGGGCCAACAGCCTGAAGGTGGCATCGTACCACGGTCGGGCCTCGCCGAGGTCACGCAGGTCGATGACGGCTTCCTTGGCCGTGCGGACCGCGTTCACTGCAGAGTTCAAGTCGTCGCCCAGATCAATAGGGCTCCCATCCGATTCGCAAACCACAGCCCCGTCCGCAAGCAGGCCCAGAGGCAGGGTCATCGAAGTGTCCCGGACACCGAGGGGCGTTGAGGCGAGGAATTCCATGTCACGCAGCGGGAGGTCTGCATCAAGCGCGAGCGCCAGGCCATGTCCACCTCGGCCGGTGTGAGCGAGGTCAGAGGCGCCGCCGTCGGCGAGGATGAGGGCTTTGCACTGCAGGCCAAGGATGCGCCCACCGGTCAAATCCGCGACCACAATGCCCTGCACACGCTGACCGGTGTGGACCAGGCGGAGTGGGATTTGATCGCTGCGGCGGACCACGCCATGGCGCATGCACTGCTCTTCCATCACTTGCTGGAGTTCACGTGAATCGGCATCGCCTGACCCGATGACACGGGGTTGGCCGTGCCCGGGCAACCGGCGCACATGAGGCAATCCCCGAAGATCGCGGCGGAAGATGACACCACGCCGCTCAAGGAGGTCGGCTTCACGGACCGCAGAGGAGGTCACGCTGGCGACGATATCTTGGTCGGAGAGGAAGGCGCCGGAGCGGATGGTGTCTTCGCGGTGGCCGCGGTTGGTGGATTCGTCAATGGCCGCGGCGAGGCCATCGGCCATGCGTGGGTCACGACGACCAAGGGCTTCGGTGGTCATCAACAACACGTTCGCGCCTTCACTGGCCGCGTTGGACGCGGCTGCGAGTCCCGCCGGTCCATCGCCAAGCACCACAACGTCCCAGACTTCCATTCCGATGCCTCCGACAGGCGAGCGACGAAGGGGCGCGCCATAAGGCCCGCGCTTCCACCTAATCTGCTTCTTCGTCGGTCAGCAGGTCGTCTGTGCGTTTTGGAAGAGGCCATTCGTTGATCGAACGGACCGTCACCAAGCGTCGAACAAGTGCGCGAGCACTGCTTCTGGCGGTTGGCCGCAATTCGGTCCTCAACACGCGAGCATCGATGAGGCGCCCTTGGCTGTCCTTGAGGTGCACCTGGACGCGGGTTGATCCACGGAGCGTGGTGGGCCACGCCAAGCGGAACCACAGCATGGTCGAGCGGTCGACGTGTTCCACCATGCGGTCCATGGCCGCACGTCGGTCTTTGCCTTGCAGGTCAATGGGTGCCTCAAGGGCTCTGCAGCCCTCGATGACCACACGCTGGTCGCGCCGTGACGGCTCACCGCCCGGTGCGAGGATCTCGATGTGGGCGGGAACACGCCCTTCGCCCCAGTGGTGAACGAGCACGAAGAGGTGCCCAGTGCCACGCTCGCAGACCGGCCCAAGAGCGGTGTCCACGCGCCAATCCCGGCCTGTTCTGCGAACGTTGCCTCCCACGACATCCCCAAGAAGGCGGGTGAGCAAAAGAGCCGCATTGGGTTGTGACGCCAGCGCATGCTGAATGAGGCGTTGCACAGATCGCCAATTCATCACCGCGCCCACATCAAGCAACAGACGGTCCACGGTGGGTTGGCCGAGCAGATCATCGAGGTGGCCCATGGCCGTGGCGTCATCGAGGTGGCCGTCGTGATGAAGGGCGAGAATGAGGAGGGTGCGCTCACGCACGAGCCTTGGACCTCGTGGGTCCAATGCTGCCTTCACCAATTCGTTGCACCATGATCGCCAGTCGATGACAAGGTCGGGATCGAGGTGAGCGAGGACGAGGTCGGACAGGGTCCCGTTGAATTGTGTGGCGTGATGGGTCGGTACGAAGGAAATGAGCAGAGGATAGGGGTCTCCAAGCTGCAGCATCTTGTCCGCAGTAATCTGGGCGTGCCACCCCTGCGCCACGCCCGTCACGATGACGAGCAACATCGCGAGGTTCCATCCAACCGAACCCGTGGTGATGGCGGAGGCGGTCAACAGCAGCATGCCTGATGCCCCGATGAGCAGCGCTTGTGCGGCGTTGACCCTCCGCAATTCATTGATGCCTTCCTGCACCAAGTCGAGCCCTGGTTGGGCCTTGAGGTCATGCGACTGTCCGTCAGGGCCGCCACCCCATGCACGAAGTTGAATGCGGGCGCGGAGCACCTGCTGTGTGGCCTCCCCGGCAAGGGTTGCGAACGACGTAACGAGCAAGCTGAACGGTGCCCAGATGGCAAGCAGGGCCAGTGGCGAGGAGATGTTGGCGGCGGGAGCCGCAAGGATGACCACGGAGCCCATCACAAGAGGCATGCACAGCCATTTTCGGCCGAGTTGCGACGCGGAATGACGCGCCATTGCGCCGCTACGCTGGCGGACGCGTTCTGCAGCGCTCAGTTGTGCCTCTGCGCGCTTCACGGGGTCCTCGGGTCGGCTGAAGCCTTCCCCGTAAGGAACCGGGATGCCGTCCTCGCCGATCAGGGGCCCACCTCAGTCCGTCGACGGACGCTCCCGCTTTGAAGGGACCCGCCTCCGAAGGTCGGAAGGTGGCCGATGAGCGGACGTGGCAGGATTCGAACCCGCGATCCCCGGCTTAGGAGGCCGGTGCATTATCCAGCTATGCTACACGCCCGACCAAACGACCTGCCTGACCCTCATCACGGTTGCGCAGGCGCAAGTCCCGCACGCCGCCCCACATCAGCAAAGCGATGAAGCATGGCTTCGAGATGAATGCGGGCGGTGGAAGAGCGGCGCAGGTCGGCATCGGTCTTGGCCACCACGTCAAGCAATTCAGCCAAGACCTCGGGCGGAAGGTGGAAGCGGCCCTCAACGAGGTGCTGGTGAACGTGTTCGATCACCTGATCGCCTTCGAGGTGGTGAGCGTTCATCAACCGATCAAGATGCCCCATCGCCCCGTAAAGCACGCGGGTGTTCCTCGCGCCTTGCTTTTCCCAGCGCCAATCGTGCAGGCGGCCACGCAAGGCCTCCTCAATGACCATCCTCATTTCGACAACTTCCGTCTCTTGAAGCAAGCGGCCCAGCGCGTTGCGATCGGTGTGCAGGCCTCGGCGAACCAACAGTTCGGTGACGAACAGCGCTCGACGGAGGTCCCCATTCACGACGTGGGCGACGTCCTCGAGCACCGTGGCATCCGTGACCCCTGCCTGGGCACAGGCATGCTCCAGCCGCGCCACGATCTGTTCGCGGCTCACGGGTGGCATGCGGACGTGTTGGACGCGGCTCCGGATGGCGTCGATGAGGCGGGATGGTGTTCGGGCGGTGAACAGGAAGCGGGAGCTACCGCTTCCCGATTCCATCATGCGACGGAGGTAGGGCTGCCGCTTTGGTCCAAGATGGTCGGCGTCTTCGATGACAATGAGCCGGGAGACCGCTTGACGTCCGTCACGCCCAACCGATTCCTCACCGGCCGGAGGTGCGTCGTCATCGCGCTGATCGAATAAGGCGACGTCGAAGGCTTCGAGGCTGGTTCGCCCAGCCAAGGTGTCCGAAGAACCACGGCCTTCGGGGCGAAGAAAGGACTCGAAGGTGGCCATGGCTCCGGATTTCCGGGCCAGATCGCGCGCGTTCAGCACGTGGGTGGTCGAGCGCCAACCCGGACCGAGGACCTGCCTGGCGACCAGACGCCATGCGGCCGTCTTGCCGACACCTGACGGCCCAGACAATAGGAGATGGGGAGGATTGGCCGTTAGGGAGGCCTGAGACAGAAGGTCTCGTACCGCGTCAGTGGTGGCCAAACCGTCGAAGCGCCGAGGCGCATATGCGCGAAGCCACGACGTCATGGTCAGGGCTCCGCGTCAGCGGTCCAAGAAAGGTGCGCTTGCACTCAAACAGCGTCGATGCGCTTCGTGCCGCTGCGGCGCAGCTTCATGAAAATGCGTGCACCGCAGGCTTTGCACGAGATGCCGTTCTGGTCACCACGGAACTGTTCGATCTTGCCGCATTCGGCGCACTTGTAGTCCACGAGTTCGACCATGGTCATCCCCATGCTCCGGACGGCGTCCCTGTTTTGAACCTGTCCGTGAGGCTCGCGCCTCACTGCCCGCCAACAAGGCCGGGCATCAGACGGATGGCGTCGGCCGCGTTCAACTGGTTGTCGTTCAGGGTGCTGGCGTCCACGAGACGGTCGTCGACGAAAATCCACGCCTTTGTGTCGGCCGCGGTGGCCACAATCTCGGGGCGGGTCATCTGCACCTGGGTGTCGCCGGTGTTGTCGGCGACGGTCACGGTGTATGTTGGCATGTTGTTTTCTTCTTGGTTTTGCATGTGCATCACTCCGGTTTCTACACGGTCAATGTCTCGACCACTTATGAAGGTAGGAAAAGGAATTCCGCTTCCAGAGACGGTGGCGTGCATCGACCATGTTCGTGGTCTGCCTTGACCACCCTTAAGGGCCGAACAGGAAGGTGGTCCCGCATGGAAGAGCGGCCCCTCGTCATCGACGTCGTGGACAACGGCGGCCAGTGGACCCACCGGGAGTGGCGGATGTTGCGCTACCTCAAGGTGGACACGCAAATCATCGAGAACACGACGCCAGTCTCAGAACTGCGGGCGTTGGATGGCCTAATCCTCTCCGGCGGCGCTGCCCGCATCGGCCTCAGCGGTGAGCTGGGCAACTGTGCCGCCTTCCTCGAATTGGACGTCCCCATTCTCGGCATCTGTGCCGGTCATCAATTCATGGCGCGCCACTATGGAGGCGACGCTCGTGAGGCCCCTGAACCCGAATTTGGCGCGGCGGACATCACCCTGGTCAACGGGGGTGGCGCCATCTTTGCCGATACGCCAGAGACCCAAACGGTATGGGAATCCCACAACGACGAGGTCCACGTTATGCCCAAGGGCTTCCACATCACAGCTTCATCCCCATCGTGCGAAGTCCAAGGCATGGAGAACGAAGACGGGACCAGGTTTGGCCTCCAATTTCACCCAGAGGTCAACGACTCAGAGTATGGCCGTGAAATGTTCGAGAACTTCATCCGCGTCTGCAGAGATGCCCGAGATGGTGCCTGATCACGTCTTGAGGTT
>PCBQ01000086.1 GCA_002731395.1 Methanobacteriota archaeon | reverse complement strand
GCTCGATGTCCATCTCCTTGAGGATGGTCGCACCGTCGTTTGTGATGACCACGTCACCGATTGAATCCACGAGCATCTTGTCCATGCCTTTGGGCCCGAGCGTCGAACGCACGGCATCAGCGACGGCCTTTGCGGCGGCGATGTTGTTCGATTGAGCCGTACGTCCTCGTGTACGCTGGGTGCCTTCCTTCAGGATGAAGATGGGTGCTTGGCCCTGTTGTCCTTGATACATGACGTCGCCTCGGTGGTTGCGAGGGCGGGGTCGTCTTCAACCCTGCGTCCAAAGCCGGCGACCTTCAGGCGCGGCCGTTTTGCTCAAGCCACATCTGTCCGTAGGCCTGCCACTGGTCCATGGACCAGCCTTCAGGCAAGCCTTCAGCGGGCACTGGCGGCGCGGCAGAAGCTGCTGCTGGCGCTGGAGCCGGTGCCTCGGTTGCAGCAGGTGCTGGAGCGGTTGGCGGTGCGCCAGCAGGCGGAGCATCGGTGGGGATAACAGGCGCGGATTTGACGCCAGCATAGGTCGCTTGGAGGCTGCCCTCATACCCGTCATCGGCCCAGTCGTCAATGGCGTCCTCTTCGAGGCCTCCAAGGATGCGCATCACGGCAAATGCGCCAATCACGACCACGCCTGCGGCGAGAAGGATCATGATCACATTTCGGACCGCACCGCCGCCTTCGGCCTCTTCGTCAGTCGTGTCCACAGGTGCGGTGCGCACCATGGTCACCGTCATCTTAGCATCGGCTGCATCGCTGACGGTTTCGGAGCGTGCCCAGACGGTGAAGTTGACCGTCTTCCGGTCCTCGTTGAGGTTAAACAGGGTGGATTCTGCAATGATGAGTTCCACCGTGACCTTTCGCTCTTCCCCGACCTGCAAGACGAAGTTACGGTCCTGCGAATTGATGCGGACCTGCATGTAGTCGCCCGCATCGCCGTCATCGAGCTCCATAGCAACCGCCTGAGCGGTCGTGTATTGGTTGCGGACGGTGAGTTCCATGATGTGATCTGCATCGGCGGTGTCGATTTCAAGCGGAATGACCGAGGGAATCCTGAGCCAGTTCTGCGAACCCACGCGGTACAGAGCATTGCCTGTCGCAGAGATGGAGGGGTCGTTCTGCGAAGTGGCGGTGACGCCAAGTTGCAGCTGCCCCTCCGTACCGGGCACGAACGAGAACGTCACCGTCGCTTTCCAGGTTTCCCCTGGGACAAGCCACGGGCTGACTTCGAACACCTCAGCAATCATACCGTCAGGCACAACGAGGCTCATGTTGAATCGGTCCGCCTTGTTGCCGTCGTTGCGGATTTCAAACTCCATGAACTGAGGCGGTTCACCGGGAATGTAGGACTGGTCTGCGTCCTCATCAAGAACCGTCACGGCCGCAGTGTCCAAAATTTCAACCACGATTTGGATGGATTGCCCCACCGTGTTGTCGGCCATGTTCCGGGCGATGACCGTCAGGGTGTAGAAGCCGGGTTCGAGGCCGAGAGGCATGTTGAGCCTAAGTGCGATGTTCGCCTCACCGTCCCAAGCGTCGAGAATGGGGGTTTGTTCAGTGAGGAGATCGGAAAGCGTGTAATTCACCTGTTGCAGTTCAAGGGTGTACTGCTCCTCGGCGTTTCCGGTGTTGATGAGCGTCAAGGGAACCACGCGGGCCTGACCGTTGGCGAGGCCGCTGATCTGGTCCTCCTCTGCTGTGAGCGACAACGAGCGGAGCACAGGCACCTCGATGTTGCGCACGAGCACATCGGTGCCGAACAGGGCGCCACTGCATGTGGGGCATGTTGCGCGGAGGTTGAAGGAGACCGTTCCAGGCGTGGCGAGCTCATAGGAGGTCACGTTGAGGTGCAGGTCGATGGATTCACCCTTGCTGAGCGCAATCGGCAGCGGCACGATTGCGCCGGTCTCGTTGACCACCGAACCGGTCCAGTCGGCTTCTGAAAAGACGGCGCTCAACCGGTAGTTGGCCTCGCGGTTACCGGTGTTTTGCAACCGGAAGGGAATGAGCCCTGACTCACCAGGCAGCAACGTGTCCGCGAGCAGCGCTGTGTTGCTGTCGAGCTGAACGCTATGTTGCTCGGTCACGCCCACAGGAATGCTGAGCATGCCCTTCATGTCGCCGTTGCTGTGATCGTAGAAGGTGACGTTCCAGTCCTGCTGCTGGACGTCAGCACCGGGAGGAATGGAAAGGTTGAGCCACACGCTGGTGGTCATCCCAGCATCGAAATTCTGCAGAATGACGTTGTTGTCGTGATCGTTCGGATTCAGGTCTGCGTCGATGCGAATCTGCAGGTATGGGCTCATCCATGACGCATTGCTGACTTCGGTAAAGACCCGGACCGGAGCGGGTTTGTATCCGTTGTTGGTCACGTCACATTTGAGGACAAGCAAGCCGTTCGGGGGGGATGCAAATCCACTTTCTGGGTGGTTGCAGTCCACGTCCAAGGTGAACTCATCGACCTTGCTGATGCCGAACTGGATGAAATCATCCACGTGCATGCCTTCCCCTGCACCGCTGCTGTCCGAATAGAACAGGAGGCCGTAGTACCACGTGTTGCCACCGAGGAAGATGTCGGGGTTGCTGAGGGTCGGAATTTGGGCCCAATCCACCTGAGGATCCCACGAAAGATTGGTCCAATCCCCTGATCCACTGGACGGTGAGCCCTTGGTCAGGTTCCAGTGGAGCGACTGCATTGGATCGTTGTATTGGCCGGGTGGGCGCCACATTTCGATGGACACAGCGTCACCGTTGTTGGTGGCTCCCCAAGCACGTACGTGGAATTGCGTCGAGATGAAGTTGTTCGAGTAAAACGCATCACGGCAAGCATAAATTTGGTACACGTAGGACAACTCACCGTCGATCGCAGCACCGGGTCCACAGTCTTGGGTGGTGGTAAAGAAACCACGGACGAGCCGGTCATAGGCGTTAGACGGGTAGTTCGACCCGGGCTGGGAATGCCGCCAGTGCTTGCTGCCCACATCACTGTTGTTTTCGTCGGTACCTGCGGTGGTCCAACTGCCTGCTCCTACGGCACCTCCGCCGCCGGCTTGGTAGCGACCTGGGATGAAGCCAAGGCTGGTCCCCGCGATACCGTCCATCGAATCGGACTGGATGGCGATGGGAACGGCCTGTTCCTTGACGTCGTTCTCGTTGCGATCGTCCTGCGGATAATCGACGGAAGCGCGGAGGATGAGGCCTCCATGAAGTTCGTTGGTCGAGGTGTTCAGAATGGAGTGTGCCACATCAGGAGTCCAAACCACAGAGTTTGTGTGAGAACCGATGGAACCGATGAGTTCGCTGGTGTCCCAAGACCACGTTTGCATCACGAAGCCAATCGGGTGGAGCACCTCGAGGGTGACCGGCGCGGATTTGCCGAGTTGCGCATTTCCGAGCCGACGAACCTCGACAGAAACTTCCACGGACTCGTCCATGAAAAGGTACGGCATCATGGCGCCATCTGGTTGGATCCACGAGGCTGCGGGACTCGAAACATTGCCAACCGTGATCGTGTTGACGAGGAAGTCGTCCTTGCTGCCGCCGCGCCCCTGAGCGCCTTGTGCCGTCACCACGAGGGCGAGGCTGTTCAGCAGAAGAAGGCCCACAAGGAGGAAGGCTCGACGGTGAGACATGGAAGTCACAGATGAGCGACACAGGAGGGGCATATGAAGGTCGCCGTGTGCTGTCCGAGGCTCAACCGAGGCCTCGCACGGCAAAACCCATCGAATCTTCTTCCACTGGACCATCACCCTCAACCTCGTCCTCTGCATTACGCGCAGCCATGGCGAGTCCCGTTGTGACCGGGAGCGGAACGCGATGCTGAACGGCCTCAACAATGGCCTGAAACCGGTCATGACGGCGCTGAGCGGCCTGCTCATCGGCACGCTCTTGCCGCTCTTCGGACGGCCTGAGCCAGCGCGGTACGGTCAACCCCCCACCTTCGAGGCAGGCCAGCGTGGCGTGCACGGAAAGCGGGATGACAGCAAGAGCGGTCATGAGATCGAGGAAGGAGCTGTCGGGGACCACGGCATCGCCGAGCAGCGTGCCGAAAACGGCCTGCTCGAGGTTCATGGTGAGGTCCACGTCGCTGCCGAACCACGCGAGCACGATGGTGCTGGCCAGCCGGCCAAGCAACCAGAGGACGAATATTGGGGCAAGGTTGGACAGCCGCGTCACGGTGATGAGGAATCGCCGCATGGTGGCCGCTGCGCCGACCAACCTCGCAGCGAAGAGGTGGTAGATGCGGAAGGTGAACAGCAGCGCAAGCACGTAGAGCAAGAAGGCCATAACCAACCGCCGCTCTTCGTGCACCAACCCATCCGGCATCGCCACGATCAGGGCGATCGGCAGGACCACGAGCACCGTTTGGAAGGGCACGGCCAGCAGGATAAGTCCACCATGAGTGACCGTGATGGGATGGCCCTGTTGAACACGGTCGTGGGTGAGCAAGGCGAGCCGTCCATGGCTGGATTGTGCGTAGTCATGGCGCGCGTTTCGTATGAGGTCGGCTTGACGAGGAGCGCGCGAAAACCCGAGCGCAGCGGCCCACCCTCCACGCTCCACAACCGGCAATGGCCGCCACCCTCCAAACACCGCGGCCAAAAGGAACGCCAACATGCCGTAGCTCAGCGAGGCCGCGGTGATCCACGGCATCATGTCAAATCGGAATTGAAGTGAGGCCTGTGCGTCGTTCCATTCAAACTGAAGCAAATAGGTCAGGCTGAACGCGACGAAAGGCGTGGCGAACACCTGGAGCAAGAGGATGAAACTCAGCCAAAGCCGTGGCAGCAGAGGAGCCCGCCGCGGCTGCATCCTAACGCTCTGACCTTGGACAGGCTATGAGGTTGGTCCGCTCGATGGCATCCGCCATGCCGACCTTGGCACTATGCCTCAGACTCCGCAGGGCCCAACGCATGGCCGTCGGCCAGCCACAGGCGGAGCATGGCCATCGGCCAACGCTCGCTCCGAGGTCGTCCAAGATCAGGTCGAGGCAGAGGATCCAATTCGGTGCGGCAAGCCGCGCATCGGACGCCCATGACCTCCCACACCGGCTCTGGATGAACACAACACGCCGTTTCGTCTTCGCAGGCGTTCATGACCGCCTGAAGTCGGAGCGCTGTCGTCATGGAAATCGGCACCGTTTCAGGGTCGGTCAAAGCCACGATGCGCTGAATGGCAGTCCAGCCTGCGCCGGCCCACAACCCGAATCCAAAAGCCGGATCCCCGCTCCTGAGGCTAGCAGCTCCAAACAACAAGGGCAGGAGGGTCAGCGGGAGGGCCCCCCACCAAAGCCGGCGCATGAGCAACACACGAGCGGTGAGGTGTGGCCCGAGGCGGAGCGGGGCGGGGTGGGGCGAAAACCTGAGGTTGAAACCTTTGGTCCGGCACAAGATGAGCATCGGCAAACGAGGAAGCAGGTGTCCAAGCAGCACCCCAAGGAGAAGACGAACGCCGACCCCGACCATCGACATGGGCATCAACCCCTGAGCCGTTGGAGGGTGGTCTCGAACAAATCCATCCCCTTGGCGATTTCCTCGCGGCCGATGGTGTACGCGAAGCGGAGGTGCCCTTCGCCGCTGGGCCCGAAGGCCGTTCCTGGTGAGCACAACACGCCGTCTTTGAGGACTTCGAGGGCCAGTTCTTCGCTGGTGAAGCCGGGAACCTCGACCTTGGGGAACACGTAGATGGAACCCTTTGGACGATGACACTGAACGCCGGGCATGGCGTTGAGTCGGTCGGTGATGAGGTCGCAACGTGCTCGGAATTCTTTCGCGAGCACGTCAGGGTAATCCGAGGCCTGCTCGATGGCCGCCAGCACCGCGTACTGCATGGCGTCGTTTGGACATGCGGTGAGGTAGTACTGGATTTTCGTGACCTGCTTCATGTGTTCGACGTTTTCTGCGATGACGTAACCGATGCGCCAGCCCGTCATCGCGAAGGTTTTCGAAAAGGAATTCACGACAAAAACGCGGTCGTAACCTGCGCCGAGGAAGGAGACGTGTTCGCCTTCGAAAATGATGCGGTCGTAGACTTCGTCGCTGATGATCCAAAGGTCATGCCTGCGCGCGAAATTGAGCAGCGCATCACGTTGCCCTACGTCAATGGTTCCCCCGGTTGGGTTGGACGGGAAGTTGTAGAGGATGGCCACCGTATCATCATCGACAAGCGCTTCCAGATCTTCGATTTGAGGCACAAATTCGTGCTCAAATCGACATGGGTAGTAGGTCGCGCTTCCGCCCACCAGGGTGGCGTCAGGGCCGTACAGGGGGAAATATGGTTCGGGAAGGAGGACCTTTCGTCCCGGGTCGAGCAAGGTCAGAAAGAGGTTCATCAGCGCGTTGGTGCCGGACATCGTGATGCACACGTTGTCGGCCGTCAAGCCCGGCGCATAGGCGTCCCATCCCTTGGCGATGGCTTCGCGAAGTGCGGGAAGCCCTGCGGTGGTGGTATACTTGTTCCGTCCGTCCAACATCGCTTGGTGAAAAGCCTCGATGGCCACGGGAGGGGGCTGGAAATCCGGTTCGCCAAGCCCGAAGGAAATGGTGTCTTCTCCGGCCAAATCGAACATCTTGCGAACGCCAGTGGGCTGAATGGCCCGGGCACGTTCGGCGTACGTCCGCATGCGCAACCGACTCCGCACTCGCTTTTCAAGACGTGGGGGCATAGATGACGCCTAAACCGCCTCGCCGTCTTCGATTGGGGCAGGCGGATGGCTCGATTTGACGTCATCTTCGTCCGCCAAACGCAGCGGCGGATCGGTTCGGCTTTTCAGGACCACCACAACGGTCATCGCCATGGCCAAAAGCACGCTGGCCACCGTCACCAAGGAGGTCCCCCCGGCGGTGTCTGACCCAGCAGCGCTACCGGTGAAGGTGGCGAAGCTGCTCAACGAGACCCCGTCTTCGGTCAGGGCCCGAAGCTCAACCTCGTGATCACCGGACCCGAACGCCGAGGGGTCGAGGGCCACCGTCCATGTCAGCCGGTCGAGCGAGGCGAGATCGCCAAGGTTAGCCTCAAAACTGGCCGAGCGCCATTCGCCACCGTTCACGCGGTACTCGACCGCGATGAGGGGAGCACCTTGCGCCCATGCCTGCCCGGTCAAGGTGACCAAACTCGGGGTTTGACTGACGTTGTCCACGTGGGCTTGTGCACTGACGTCGATGGAACCGGTTGTGCCTTGTTCGAGCAACAGGAAGGACATCTCGACCGCGGCCCGCGCATCGACCATGCCCCATCCGAAGTCACGGTTCCAGTACGGGTCAACATCGGGTGCAGAGGGCTCACCGCGACGTTCGGCGGTGAACTTGAGGATCTCCTTGATCTCCATCGGCGAAAGGTCCGGGTTGGCCTCCATCATCAACGCGATGATGCCCGACACCGACGGAGTGGCGTAGGACGTCCCGGAGCCTCGGTTGGTGTAGCCGTTGTCGGCCGCGTCTTGTCCTGGCACGTCGTTGTGGCACCCCGCGCTGGTCACGCAGCCTTCCGCTTGGACGATGTTGGTGCCCGGGGCAGTCACCTCGGGCTTGAGCTCGTTGAGCGGGTTGCTGTCGCCGTTGTCACGACGCGGCCCTCGGGAGGAATAGCCTGCGATGGTGTCGTCTTCCCGGTCGATGGTGTCCTTGTCGTCGGTGGCACCGACCGTGATGGAAAGGGAAGATGAACCCATGCCCGAAAGACCGTCGTTGTCCGGGCCGTCGTTACCGGCCGCGACGCTGACCACAATCCCTGCTTCCATGGCTTCGTTGAGGATGCGGCTGTGC
>PCBQ01000085.1 GCA_002731395.1 Methanobacteriota archaeon | reverse complement strand
TCAACCTCGATGCCGGTTTCGTTGGTGAATTCCTGTAGGAACTCCTCGGACAACGAAGCAATGTCGTAGGTCAGGACGCGCAACACGCCGTCGTCTTCGCGCAACGTGGCTTCGAATTCGCTGCAATCCTCCGCCAAAAGCAAGTCCTCACCGAGGCAGCCGCTGAGGCTTGCGCACAACAGCAGGGCGACCATGAACAGGGACCTCATGCCGTCGCCTCCGTCACGTGAAGAACGGCCATGAGACGATTGGCTCGATCCACCACATCCAACGGATGGTGTCCGAACACGTACAGCCCGGGCTCCCAGCCGTAGCCCCCTTTGTCCAGCACCACATCGATGGACCCTTCTCGCCCGTCAAGCACACCACGAGGGGCTTCGGAAACGTTCCACTCGAGGGCACTCAGGGCTCGGTCGATGATGTCCATCCGGGGGCCCTGGGCGTTGGAAGGTGCCCGCAGGTTGAGCACGGCCGTGCGCTCGGGGTCGTGAGCGCGCACGTCCATGAGCAGACTTGCCAAGCTTTTCGAGGCGCCCATGGCCGGTGTGGAGTGGTGCTTGAGGGCGCCGTCCACCACCGTGATCTTTCCTGGGTAGGCCGCCACCTCGTCGGTGGAGGTGGCTTGTTCGGCACAAGCGGCGAGGTTGAACCCAACAGCAGGAATCCAGCTGAGCAGGCGTTCTGGGTCGAGCCTGCCACGTGCCCACTCCAAGCGCCGAAGGAGGGCCAAGTCCGCTTGATCGCCGGTAAGGTCCGTGCCGGTCAGGGATTTGTCGTAGCGCAAGGTCTGGTTGCCGGAGAGCTGCAGTTCAACGATGAAGCGCTGGCGTAGGACGCGGACGTCCTCTCCGTTTTGGTCAAGCGCGTTGGCCAATTCGTTCGCCCAACCGTCGACCATCACTTCGTCCGCAGAGGGACCCATTGCCGGAGCATCACGATGGTATTGGCGGGAAACGGTGGATTGCGTGGTGCCGAGGATGTCTGCGATCTTGGCTTGTGACCAACCCCGTGAGCGGAGCCCAAGTCCGAGTTGATGATGCAGTCGTTCAAGCCATGTCGCGGCGGTATGTCCGATCATGCTGGTCTCCACCTAGCGGTGGTATTTAGACTGAATCATTCCTCATGCAGATTGCATTTTGATTCCATATCCCTTCGATGGAATGCGGGTGAAGGGCGTCCTTCAAAGGCCGCCGATGGCCCCATCGGCCCGTGGAGGAAGACAGCACGCGCTTCCTCGAGTCGGTCTTGGCCGAGGTGCTTGCACACCTTGAGCCTCCAAAGGATGGGCGCATCAGGCACGACTGGTCTCCAGGAAGTCTGCGCAAGACCACAGATCTTGACTTGCCGCTCGTCGGCTCAGGACTCGAGCGGGTGCTGGACGACATCCGAACGTACCTTCGCCAAGCGGTCAGGACCGACCAGCCTGGTTTCATGAACCCTCTATGGGGCGGGCTAACGCCCGAAGGACTGGCCGGTGAATTGGTCACAGCAGCCACGAACACATCGATGTACACCTATGAGATTGCGCCGCTGGCCAGCCTGATCGAGACCGCAGTGCTTGACAGAATGCGTCAGCACCTGCGGATGCCGCATGGAGCAGGTACGCTGACCACGGGTGGATCAAACGGGAACCTGATGGGTGTGCTGTGCGCCCGACAAGCTGCCCTCCCTGCGTCAGGCCACGACGGTTTTGACGGGCGATCATGGTGCATGTTTGTCTCAAAAGAAGCGCATTACTCGGTGGCCATGGCCGCCAACGTCCTCGGCTTGGGTCGAGCCAACCTCATCAAAGTGGACACCGACGACCAAGGCCGCATGGACCCATCTGCGCTTGACGACGCGATCCGTCGCGAGGCGAGCCTTGGTCGCAAACCCCTGTGCGTGGTGGCGACCAGCGGCACAACGGTTCGAGGAGCCTTTGACCCCATCGATGGTCTTGCGGACGTCTGTGAAGCACACGGTGTGTGGCTCCACGTCGATGCAGCATGGGGTGGGTCTTGCCTCTTTTCGTCCACCCATCGGCATCTGATGGATGGCGTGGAACGTGCCGACAGCGTGTGCTGGGATGCGCACAAAATGATGGGTTTGCCCTTGGTGTGCAGCGCCTTCATCGTCAAACGTGCTGAGGTGCTCCGAGCTGCATGCGCCCACGGCAACGAGGCGCACTACCTCTTCCATGACGATGCTGAGGACCAAGACCTCGGGCGCCTCTCGCTTCAATGCGGACGACGCAACGACGCGCTCAAACTCTTCCTTGCATGGCGTTCCCGCGGCGATGCGGGGTGGGGGGCACTCGTGGACCGATACATGGACCTCGCCGCGCATTTGGCCGAGCGGGTCCGCTCCGAACCGCATCTCGAACTGGTTGGCGAGCCCGTGTGGACCAACGTGTGCTTCCGTCACGTGCCCGAAGCCCTGCCGTACCTTGGCGAAGCGATTGATGCACACAACGCAGCCCTTCGTGCCGCATTGCTTGAGGAGGGCCGATTCATGATCAGCCGGGCGGATTTGGATCAGCGCGTCGTGCTGAGGTCCGTCATTGCCAACCCCGCGGTGGAAGCGTCCACGCTGGACGATTTGGTTGACCACGTGCTTCGCTTGGCGCGGACCCTCCCCACGGACGCAGGGTCACAAGTTGAAGGACCGCGGACCTGAGTCGCGTGCATGGGCGATGGACCGTTGGTGCGCACCCCACTCTATGACGAGCATGTTGCCCTTGGAGGGCGCATTGTGGATTTTCACGGATTTGAATTGCCCATCTGGTACAGTTCGATTTCAGAGGAGCACGTGGCCACCCGGACCGGCACTGGATTGTTCGATGTCTCCCACATGGGTTTGTTTCGATTGAGAGGAGCAGATGTGCGCGCTTGGCTCGAAACCATCGCAACCCAGCGCGTGACGGGGGTGGCACCAGGTCGATGCGCCTACACCCATTTCATGGACCATGAAGGCCATATCATCGACGACATGATCTTCGCCGTCACTTCTGAAAACGAAATCTTGGGCGTGCCCAACGCCTCAATGATCGCCGTCATGCACCAATGGTTCACCGAACACCTTCCCAAAGACGGCTCCGTTACGCTTGAAGATCTGTCCGACACGACGGCGATTTTGGCGCTTCAAGGCCCGGGGGCCAAAGACGTGCTCTCTGCCGTTCTTGGTGAGGCTGCGCATGTTGGGCGCTTCCGCTGGTCGCCCCTCGACGGTGCTGCTCTGGGCATCAGTGGCTACATCCAAGGGACCGGGTACACCGGCGAAGCAGGGTATGAACTGCTCGTCCCGAACGCCGATGCAGCGCCTTTGTGGCGTGCCCTGGTTGAGGCTGGAGCAACGCCAGTAGGTCTTGGTGCTCGTGACACGCTCCGTCTCGAGAAGGGTTTCCTCCTTTCAGGGGTTGACTTCCTCTGGCCGTCTTTGGCCACCACCGAAGCAGAGGCCTTCCTTGCCCGGGATTCGTGGGAGACCAACGTCCCCTTCGGCTGGGGCTTTGACCATGACCACCCCGGTGGAGAGAAGATGCGAGGCCATGGGGAAGATGATGCACGTTGGTGGGGTGTACGCTACCTCGAGAAGGGCCCGCTCCCTCGACCAGGAAAGCCCGTTACCGACCTCGACGGCGCAACGATCGGACAGCTCACTTCAGGCGCTCCCGCGCCTTCGCTCGACAACGTTGGCATTGGCATCGGTTACATCGCAGGGGTGAGCGAAGGCGACGAAGTCATGGTGCAGGCCAGTCCACGAAAGGCGGTTCGTGCCGTGGTCGTTCGCCCACCCTTCGTGTGATGCTTAGCCCAGCAATCCCTCGACGGCTTCCAGCCACGTCATGCGCATACCTTCTGACATGCGTCCTGCACCCTCGGGAACGGCAAGGTTTCGCGCGTCGTTCAGTGCGGCAACAAGGGCCTCAGCATCGTCCCATGCGCACACAACGCCGATGGCTTCCCTGACCGCGATGTCGCCCATCAGCACCCCGGCATTGACCACGCTCGGAACGCCACGTACCGCCGCTTCGAACATCCGGACGGGCAGGGCCCCATCAGCGATGTTGCCTCTGCCCGGGTCGTAGAGCGCAAGGGCCACGTCCACGCCGTCATGCAGACGGTCAAGGTCCTCATGCGCAAAGGCGCCCTCGGATTCCACCTCCAAGTCGGAATCAGCGAGCCGGCGCCGAGCAGCCTCCGCGGCCACGCCGTCGCCTGCCCATCGCAAAACTGGGCGTTGGTCTTCTGGCATGGACGAAAGGGCCTGAATCACCAGGTCCACGGTGGCAAGATCACGGACCCGTCCAAAGCACCCCACGCGCCACGTATCGTCCGGCAAAGCGGAGCGAAAGGTCCCCTTGTCGGGACGGTTCTCCAGCACGAGGGCGTCACGCCCCCAAGCTTCCACCTGCTGCTGAAGGCCAGGACGACCGCCCTTCGTGATGGCGCCGCTGGTCGTCACAACGAGGTCTGCATGCGGCAGGCCTTGACGGGTGCGTTGCTCCAACCAGCGGCTGGCCAAACGCCGGTCAAGGCGTTGTGCGGCGCCGATTTTCGCCCACGTGTGGTGAAGGTCATGCATGTCAAACACGGTCGCAATGCCCGTCTTTCGCAGTTTTCTTGCGAGGGGAAGCGTGTCCGCATCGTGGCACACCACGAGATCTGGTGTGGTTTCTTTGCACGCTCGTAGGGCGCTTTGACGGAACTTGCGCAGGCCGCGAAGCGTGGCGAAACTGGCCCCATAAGGGTGCATGCCGAGGTGGTGCCGCACGACATCAACCCCCGCATGGCTCTCATGGGCAGGGTGCTCCTGTCCGCGGTCAAAGGCGTGCACTGTGACCTCATGGCCCGCCTCCACCAACCAGCGGGCTTGTCGGAGCACGCGCGGATCCGGGGCGCATGCGTTGGTGACGAGCATCACCACCTTGCCCATGGCATGCGACGTGCGGTGGAGGCCATGAGGATTCGCCGTGCTGTGTCCGGATGACGATGATTAAATCCGGCCGATATTGGTCTCAACTGAGGTGGCACGATGGTCGACCAACTCCCCAACCTTGGACGCGAAGCCGAGATGCTGAGTGCAATGGGCTACGCGTCCATGGACGACCTGTTTTCCGACGTTCCCGTGGATGTGCGGATGGGGGACGATCTGCCGCTGCGCCCTCCCCAAACCGAGGAAGAGATCATCGCCGATGCACGCCGTTTGCTCGGTGCGAACGTACCCCTCGGAAGCATGGCCTCTTTCATCGGGGCAGGGCTCTATCGAAACCACGTTCCTGCCTCGGTCTTCCAACTGGTCACGCGTGGCGAGTTTTTGACCGCCTACACGCCCTACCAAGCAGAAGTGAGCCAAGGCATGCTCCAAGCCATGTGGGAATTCCAGGGCCTCATCAGCGAATTGGTCGGTCTTCCCGTGGCCAACCTTTCCGTCTATGACGGCTCTTCCGCAGCGGCCGAAGCGATCACGTGCGCGGTTCGCGTGCACGGCCGCAAGGCCACTCAGAAGGGTGTTGTGTATGTGTCCGAACTCGTTCCGCCCGACCGCTGGTCGGTCATTCACAACTACACGCAGGGCGGCGGCATCGAATTGCGTAAACTCCGCCACCTCGATGACGGCACGCTGGACCCCGCCTCCGTGGTGGAAGCCGCGGGCGCCTGTGCGGTCTACGTCGAGCAACCCAATCCGCTTGGCCTGCTCGACGCAAGCCTTGTTGGCGTGAAGGACATCGTCGGTGAGCACACCGCCTTCATCGTCGGCGTCAATCCGGTCTCCCTCGGCCTCTACGAAGCGCCTGGCCACTACGGAGCGGACATCGTGGTCGGCGAAGGACAGCCCTTTGGCTCGCCAATGACCGCTGGCGGTCCAATCTACGGCATCTTCGCCTGCTCGAAGGCCTACATGCGTCAAATGCCCGGACGCATCGTCGGTCGCACGATCGACGAAGACGAGCAAACCGCGTATTGCCTGACCCTGTCCACCCGTGAACAGCACATTCGACGTCACCGTGCGACTTCGAACCTCTGCACCAACGAGACCCTCATCGCGCTCATGGGTGCGATGCACATGTCGCTGCTCGGGCCTGAAGGCGTGCGGGCCCTCGCGGTGCGAAACGCAGCTGCCCTCCACGCGGTCGTCGACGCCCTACAAGGCGTCGCCGGTGTTGAATTCGTCCACCCAGACGGCCACCACTTCAACGAAATCGCCGTTCGCCTTCCTGGCACCGCGGCCGACTGCATCAGTGCGCTCGAGGCCCATGGCGTGCTGCCCGGCTTCGATCTTGGCCGATGGTCGGACGACCGCGCAGACCAACTGCTGGTCACCGCGACCGACCAGACGCGGCCTGATGAGATTGAGCGATTGGCCACGGCCATGGCCGCATGGTGCGCGGAGGTGGTCGCATGAACAACCTCTGGGACCACACCGGAGCCGCAGGCGCAGGCTACGCACAACCCTCGCCTCTTGTGGCCGAAAGCGAGCTCAACCTCGCCACCTCGCTCCTGCGCAAGGAGGCGCCGCGCTGGCCCCGCCTCTCCGAACCTGAGATGGTGCGCCACTACACGAACCTCTCACGCCGCAACTTCGGCATCGACACGGGCTTCTATCCGCTCGGCTCGTGCACGATGAAGCACAACCCGCGCGTGAACGAGGTCATCGCACAGATGCCCGGCATCTGCGACGTGCATCCTCACCAGCCGGAACATCACCTGCAGGGCTTGCTGTCCATCTTCCACGAAATGCAACACATGCTTGCGGTGTGTGCCGGCATGGACGAAGTCACCCTCCAGCCCGTGGCCGGCGCGCAGGGTGAATTCACCGCCGTGCGCTGCATTCAGGAGTACTTCCGCGAGCGCGGTGAAGCCCAGCGCACCCGCATCGTGGTGCCCGACTCTGCCCACGGGACCAACCCAGCAAGCGCCGCCATGGCCGGTTTCGAAATCGTTGAAGTGCCCTCCACCGAGGACGGCCGCATCGATCTCCAAGCGCTCGAGGCGGTCCTCGATGACACCATCGCCGCGATGATGATCACCAACCCGAACACCCTCGGCCTGTTTGAGACGGACATCGCTGCTGCTGCGGAACTCGTGCACGGCGTTGGCGGCCAGATGTACTACGACGGGGCGAACTTCAACGCCATCATCGGCCGAACGTCACCCGGTCTCATGGGCTTCGACGCGGTCCACTACAACCTCCACAAGACCTTCAGCCAGCCCCACGGCGGGGGCGGACCCGGTTCTGGCCCCCTTGGCGTCAAGGCTC
>PCBQ01000084.1 GCA_002731395.1 Methanobacteriota archaeon | reverse complement strand
TTCGCCGGTGGTCAGGACCTCAGTTGCATCCACCAGGCCCACCAGCAGCACCAGGTCAACGGCTGCGCCTTGTCCCTCAGCGAGCTGCGCCGTGGCCTCGGGCAAGGACGGCGTCACCGCCCAAGCACCAACAGAAGGTACGCCATCGCGTTCTGCAACGAAGCGTTGAACCATCCAGCGTTCCAACACGCCGTCACCAAGAACGGTTGTGTGATCGAGGTTGAGCACACCGCCCACCGCTTTCACGACTGCGTCGGCGAGTTGAACGCTGCCCGTGAGCGCCGCATCGTGGAGTTCCAAGGGGTGTCCATCGGCCGCCACAGCGACGTCAGCCTGAACCGTGGCCCCATGAACGCGGAACGGCGCAGGATCCTCATTGCTGTCCGCGTGGGCGTCAAGACCGAGGGCATATCCGCTGATGCTGAGGCCGTACACCTCAAGGGACGTTGAACGGCCATGATGGGCGATGAAAGCCGTGCCCGTACCGGGTCCCTCGAACACCAGGTTTCGGAGCACACCCGCTGAATCGTCCACGTCAAGTCCGGGAGCACCGGTGATGTGGACGTCTTCGAGGTTGAGTGCACGGTTGGGCCCACCGGTCAAGGCCGCCTCGCCCTGTCCTGCGACCAAGGTCAAGTCGATGAGGCGAAGGTCGTCGTCAATGTCTTCCAAATGCATGGAGGCCCCAGGACCGTCATGAGCGCTCGCGTCCACGCCATCGACTGAACCTCGGACGCCTGAGAAATGCATGCCGGATGCCGAACCGGCCCCCACGGTGAGGTTGGAGGCCGTCACATCGAGGTCACGCCACCATGACGCTTCGTCGCCACATCCATCAAACAAGAGGCCGTTGATGTTCAGATCAATGCTCGGGCCTTGAGCACGCATGCATGCTCCTCCAGCGTCCCGAAGGGTCACGTCAACAAGATTCAGTGAACCCTGCGCGTTGGGGAGGACCTCGATCAATGCATCTGCACCTGAAGAGCGGGCCAGTATCGTGGAGGTCATGTGCACCTCTCCGGGGCCGTGGTGCCGGAAGGCAGGGCTGGCTTCGAGCAATCGAGCGCCCCTCAAGGCGACCTCTGTTTCCACGTCCCCGTCAACCAAGACACCGCCCCATCGGGCACCGGCGCCAGGGCCTTGCAGGGTGGCAGATCCAACGTCAAGGCTGCCCTTGACGTCGATGACCACCCCATCTGCAATGCGAAGCAGCACGCCATCACGCAACGTGAGGGTCCCGTCCGTGGCCACCGTCAAGTCACCGTCGAGGTGATATGGACTCCATTGGGCCTCAAGAATCGTCCAGTTGGAGAGCGTTCCACTGTTCAAACTCGAGGACATGAACCGGTGGTTGAGCGGACTGCTGGTGTCCCAGGCCACCGAATCGCTGCGACCGTTTCGATCCATACGAACCATGACCACCCCGGTTTCAGACGTGCCCGTTTCGTCGACGAGCAGGGCCGTCGTGGTCCCTTCCACGCGGCCGTTGGCGTCCGTGATGCTGAGATCGCCGGCCACGAGGATGCTGACGCCGATCACGGGTTGGCCCACATCGAGCACTTCTACGGTCATGCGGGACTTGAGCTCCAGGCGAGCACCGGTCATCGCCGTGATGGAGGCGTTCACTGCACCGTCGACCAGGGTGACCTCGCAGCCGGGGGTCAGGCTCACAGGCTTGAGCAATTCCACGCCACTGGACGCAGTGCCTGAAGTGCAGGACCACGACAACGGTCCGTCGATGAGCAAGCGGCCGTCCTCACCACGGAGATCGGCTGAGCCCAACGCACTGATTTGATCGGCAATCAGGCGTCCATCATGGCCCAAGAGGACAGCACCGGTTTCGATGTCCGCGGTGTACCCCGGTGCAAGCTCGAGCGTGGTGCCATCCAGCGTAAGGCTCGCACCCTGACGCACCGTAAGGTCCCCGTTGAGCACATGTGCAGATCCGTCTGGCTTTGCACCCAGCACGGCATCAACGCCACTGGGCAACACCCAATCGCCGTTTGGAAGAACCGGAATTTGGATGCGTTGACCGCTCTGGCCGCCGTACAATTCGTCACTGACACCCGCACCATTGGCCAACGCCACCACGGCCGAGCCCCCGCTCAGCAGGGGGAGCGTGGCTGCGCCGTTGATGTTTGAAGCAAGATGGAATCCGTGCACCACGATGACGGCCTCGATTGGGTTGTTGTCGAGGTCGGTGAAGGTGACAGGCGTTTCGATGAAGCGGTCGTGGCTCGACGTTTGCACCCGAGTGCTTGGGCTACCGCCCCACAGGAGGTCCCCGCCCCCCAACGCATCTGATGTTCCTGTACCGCCGCTTGCGTCGAACGTGCGCACAGTGGCCATGGAACCGTCATCGAGGTTCAGCCCGAGTTGATGTCGATCCGCCAACCAGTCCCGAACGTGGAGGGTAGAGGTTTGGGCCTCGATGCCGGTCGCGCTGAGACGGGTGTCGAGGTTGTGGACGGTCAAACTGCTTTGATCGAGTACCACGCCCGCGTTGCGACCGTCCAAACTCGACATCATGGTCGCATCGAACTGAGTGGTGTCCAGATGGACGCCTGTGGAGAGGTTGGTGGAAGTGAGGGCGTTGGCGGATACCGTGGCGTATCGAGCGATGAGGCCTTGGCTGGAGAGGTCGAAGGCGCTGTATCTGCGCTCAATCACCACGTCGCCCCACTGGTGGTCGCCTGCCATGAGATCGAGGGCTGGACCCTCGCCATGGCCAAGATCAACGTGCAGGTCATGAATCGAGGTATCCACGTCACGCAGAAGCACGCCGCCATCACCGAGGACGGTCATCGTATCCGTTTCGAAGGTGCCCGTTCCTGTGGCCTCAAGAACGGGTCGGGTCGTGTTGACGGCGTGCAAGAGCGTGTTGGTGAAAGCGGTGGTTCCCGACCCAGACACGTGCACGGTGGCGTTGTCCAAAGCAAGGTTCGCCGCCGACAGGTGACAGGTGCCGCTGCATGGCAGATCGATGGCTCTCGTGGCCGCACCGTCATCGCTGATGGATGCGGTCACGTTGCTGAGGTTCAATCCGACCACATCACGACCTTGCAGAAGTGTGCCGGTGGTGCTGACGTGCAAAACGTCGACGTTCAACGATGTGGCATCACTGGCGTCCACGGCCAAGCCTGAGTCGCGCACGGTCACGTCATGGGCGTCAAACGTCACTCCTGCCGAAGCACCAAGAGCGATTTTGTTGGCCTCCACCGTCAACCCATGGATGGAGAATGTACCGCTGACGGCCTTCACGCCTTGGAGAGCATCCACCACCTCGAGGTTCACGACGTGGGTGACTCCCTCGGATTGGAGGCCGATGGACACGTTGTCAAACCGTGCCTGATTGAGCAGGTCAAGCGTGCCCTGGTTGCGAACGGCGAACACGTCGGCCTGCTCAACGTGAAGCGTGTCAACCTCGGCGGTTGCCGTTCCAGCGACGTCCAAACCGATGTAGCAGTTCTGGAGGATGAGGTCGTTGCCATCAAAGGTCCCTTCGACATGAAGGCAGGTTTCTGCACGCTCGATGGTCGTGCTGTTGAGGTAAGCGCTCGAATGGCTGTCCACCGTCAAGCCTGGCCAGAGGCCTGAGCCATGCGAACCTTGGGAGGTTATGGGAGCGGTGGAGGTCAGGCGTGCGCCGTCGGCGATCACCACGCCACCGTTGACCACATGGATGGCGTAGATGTCCGCATCCACCACGGTTCCCGGCTCAAGGGTCAGCACCGCAGGGCCTTCGACCGTCAGGTTTCCCGTGAGGGCCACATCACCGCTCCAAGTGGTGTTGGTCACGATGGAGGCGTCCGAGGCACTCGCGCCGGGCAAAGCAGGAGCCCATGCGGCAAGAATCAGGAGCAACAACAGTGCGCTGGCTCGACGACGCATGCGTTCTGCTGGTCGCTGACGCATATCAAGCCAACATGTCGCTGAGCAGGAGTGGGCCCGTCCGGATTTGAACCGGAGTCTGACGGCCCCCAGCCGCCAAGTATAGGCCAAGCTAACCCACGGGCCCCTGTGTTCCTGCTCATCGGTGTCGTGCAGCACTGTACGTGGCAACGTCCTCGAGGAGGTCGATGTGACCGATGTACATGCGTCGGCAGCAGTAGCGCTCCAGCCCGACCTCGTCGAGCGCTTGCGCGGGCTCCATGCCTCCGTTGACCTTGGCGTTGTATTCTTCCCAGACGTGAGCCACGATTGACCCACAGCTGAAGCATCGAACTGGAATGATCATCTCAACTCACCTCAACGGTACGACTTCTGCTTCTTGCGGCGAGCGCCACGGCCGAGTTGGTGCTTGGGCTCCTTTCGGCGTGGATCGTTGACCAGCAACGAGCGGTCAAAACGCAGGAATTCGTCACGTAGTTCCGTGTCTTGGCCTTCTGCTCCACCGTTGTAGAGCACGAGGCCACGCGCTATGGCGGTGCGGATGGCGTCGGATTGACCCATGATACCACCGCCGTGTGTGACCACGTTGATGTCCACCTTGCTCAAGCGGTTCATCGCATCAGCGATGATCAACGGCTCCATCGCCTTACGGCGGGAGAGGGCTGGCTGCAGAATCTCAATGGGCGAACTGTTGACGCGGACGCGACCCTTGCCGGGCTTCACCGTGGCGCGGGCGATCGCGGTCTTGCGCTTTCCAGAGGATTCGACGGACTTCTTCTTCTTGGCCATCACTGTTCACCTCCCCAGCGGTGCGCGGGGGCACCGAGGCCAGCGCTGATGTCCCCGAGGCTCATGTAGCGGTCTGGGAGGGGGCGCTCAAAGGCGGAGCGATCGCCGACGGAGTGGCCGTCGGGCAAGTCGCCGTCCAGATGAGACGGGCAGCCGATTTCCACGCGCAAATTGCGGAGGGCGCGGCGGCCACTGGACTTCCTCTGATAGGGCAACATGCCACGCACGGTCCGCTTGAGGATCATGTCGGGCATACGCGGGAAGTACGGACCCTTCCTGGCGTGGTTTAGCTCGTACTTGGCGTGGTAGTTGGCCATGATGGAGACCGGACTGCCGGTGACGATGGCCTTCTCAGCGTTGACGATGACGACCTTGTCTTCACGACCGTCGCGGGCCGCCTTCTGAAGCAAGTCGGCCACAGCGCTGGCCAGACGACCGAGGATGGCGCCTTCGGCGTCGTAAACGTACGTGGTGGTTTCAGGCAAGGATGACCACCCCTGATCCCTTTGGGTTCTCGTCCATCAGCTCTCGGAGGCTCATCACGCGGCCTCCGGCGGCTTCGACCTTGGCACGTGCGCCCGCGCTGACACTGTAGGCGACGATGGTGGGTGTGCCGGCAACGTCGCCAGAGCCGAGCAACTTGCCCGGCACAACGACCGTGGCTCCCTCAGGAGCGTATCGGCTCACTCGGCTCAGGTTGGGCTGCGCCCAGTTGGAGCGGCTCTTCGAGAGCCGCAGAGCCACATCTCGCCAAAGCGCAGCGCCGGTGTCACGTGACTTGGCCTTGAGCTGGTCAATCAAATCGACCAGGTCGGCGTTTGTCTTGTTCTTCGGCTTGCTCATTTTGACTCCCTCGATGCGTGAAGCAAGGCTGGCGACCGACCCTCCCATTATGAAGGCACCGATGCCCCAAAGGGGGCCACAGAGGCGCAGGACCTCACTCAAGGAGGACGTCGCCTTTCGCATCGAGGAGTTCGACGGTCAGACCGGCGGCTCGACTCTGAACCACGATTTCGTGGTGCAGGGTGTCCGAGAAGTCATCCAAAGCCCCGAGTGCCGTGATGCCGGCCACATCGGTCAACTGATCGATGAGGTGGTTGAGCACGCATGAAACGCCGTAGGCTTGCCCCGCGCGGAAGGCGTGGTCCACGCCCCCGACCTCGGGGTCTTCTGCCTTCATCCGGAGCATGACCTGCTGCGAATAGGCCACCAGCGCTCCGTAGAGTGCCTCGATGATCTGAGCGGCCTCAATGTCGTCCAGAAGCATCTGGGCGTGAGCCAACCCGGAACGCACAGCACGGCCGTACGTGGCGTGAGCGCCGATGAGGTCGGTGGTTTCCTGCTGCATGGCTTGGTCGATCAAGACCTTCCAATCGTCCATGCTGACGCTCTGGCGCCCAACTCCTTCAACGTTCGGCCGTCCGAGGACGGCATCGGTTGGGGAATCAGATGCTGAAGCCGCTGTCGTCCTGACCGTCGTCCTGACCGGCTTGACGGACGGTACCGTCGGCCGCCACGAACTCGCCAGCCTTCGTCTGGTTGCCGTAGAGGTTGACGACGTCCTTGCGGACGCTGGTCTCAACCGCTTCCTCACCCAAGGCTCTGGTCAGCGAGCCCTGGATGGCACCGAGGGTGCCCAGCGCGCGATCGCGGTGGCTTGCATCGATGGTGTGATCGGAGTAACGGGCTTCTTCGAAGATGGTCAGGAAATCGTCCAACTGGTCGCTTGGAACCATGCTGAAGGCCGCACGGACCGCGGTTTCGAACTCACGTGTGGTCTCGAAGACCTTCTTCATGAAGCCGTACTTGCGGAAGTGCTTGACGAGGCTCTTGTAGCCCTCAAAGATGGCCGCGATGTACTCGTTCGACGTCTCGAGCTGCCACGCCATCGTGGAGATGAGACCGCGCAACTGGTCGACTTGGCGGCGGGAGCGCGAACGCTCGTAGATCAGCGCACCTGCGATGAGCAGGGCCACAAGAATCACCGTAAGGCTCAGCACCGTCGAGGTGGAAAAGAAGCCGTCACCAGCCGTTTCCACGGCTTCGAGGTAGGTCACCTCGTGCGTGATGTTGTCGGTGGACTCGGCGAAGTAAACGCTGCCGGCATAGTAGGCGATGATGCGCCAGTTGCCGTCGCACGGCTCCCCTGCACAGGTCTTGCCGGTGTAGGCCCATGTGAATTCAGCACGGCCTTGTTCGTTGGTGATCGAGCGGTTGCGACCTTCCGTCACCCAACCGTTCTCCTCCGTGGACCAATACTGGCGGGCGAAGGTGATCTCCTCATTTTCCACGGCGACGTTGATCCGGTCGCGGAGGAGGGCCACTTGTCCGTAGACTTGGTCGCCCTCATCGACGCCGTTGTCGCCGGACTTGCTCCAAGAATCAAGCACCTGCAGGTCGATGCGTGAGCGCACCAAGACGGTCATGTCCATCGACGAACCGTTCAGCACGTTGGAGATCTCCTTGTCACAACCGCCGGGCACGTTACGGTCCGGCTCAAAGGCCACGCGGAGGGTTCGGAAACCTTCCAGCTTCCCGCCCGTGGTTTCCACACCTTTGAGCGACGGGTTCTGATCGGGGTCGCCGCTGAACCACTCGATGGTTCCGTCCAAATCGCTGGTTCTGATGGTGGAGATTGGCCTGACGTTTTGATCGGGGTCGAGGTAGATGTTCAGGCACTTGCCGCCCACGGTTGCGCCATTGGCCTGCAAGAGACGTGCGTCAACGTGGAAGGATTCCTTCAGGTACAGCACCGGGTATACGGAACCGTTCTGCAGCGTGTAGGATTCCACGCTGGAGCGGAATGGGCCGACTTCGGTGATGGCCAGCGTCGAGTTGCTGAACACAGCGAATTCGGTCTGGACGGTCTTGTTCTCGTAGCGGTACGCGTCGTTGTTGTCAAAGGAGGAATACGTCACCGTCACCTTCGCCTTGCCGGCCAACACGCCGGTCAGCGGACAGGTGATGGCAAAGTTGCCGTCCGCATTGGTCACATCGTTCAGGCAAGCCACAGGTCCGGACTGACCGTTGACCATCTCGTAGTTGACCCGGACAAGGCGGTTGGCAATGGCCGTACCCAACTCGTCTTGGAGGGTTCCGGTCACGACCATCGGCTTGGACACCGTCTCGCCGGTCAGCGGATCAATCTCGCTGGTGTAGACGATCTGGTCGTCCACGTCAAGGCTGGTGCGGCCAATCAGCGCGAAGCCGTTGGCGTTGTGGGTCATGACCACGCGGAAGTGGTCGTTACCGGGCACGCTGGTGCACGTGTCCCACACGCCCTGGATGCCAAGGGTGGTCACGTCAAGCGGCGCGCAGCCCTCGTTGGGCAGGTTCTCCTCGAAACGCAAGATGACGTCCACGGGGCCGAAACCGTCCGGCAGGAAAGATTCGGGATCCTCACGGAGAAGCTTGGGGTCGAGCGGCGTGATGTCGGCGCGCAAGCAGCCGATGCTCTCTTCGCGGCTGAGGCCGTTCTTGTCGACGTCGCGGTCCGCGAATCCGTCACCGTTGGCGTCGTAGAAGCAAAGGTGGGAGCCGTCAGGCTGAGGCTCTGGGAGCGAAACCAGACCTGCGCTTGGCGCCAAGGTGGCGATGTGTTGACGGTGCTGGATGCCTTCGAAATCGGTGCCTTCGAAGATCACGTCCACAAGGCCACCAGAGGGTGGGTTCGCGCCGTCCAAGGCCGCCCCAATCGCGTCTCTATCACGCGTTTTACCGTCGTCCTTGACCTGAGCGGTGAAGTCCCATCGATCACCCGATTGACGATAAGCAGGGTCGCTGTCGACCACGGCCATGTAAGTTCTTGAGACAATCCACACGTCTTGGACGACGGTGCTGCCCTTGAGCAGGGGGTTGCCGCCAAAGGCAAAGGTCAGTGTGAACTGCCCAAGCGGGTCGTTGGCGCTGACGTTGAAGGGCACCTCGAACAGACCGTTGGCATCGGTGAAGTTCACGCCTGTTCGACCATCGCCAGACCACGTCCAATTCACGGGCTGGTCGGTGACCGGCCTGAGCGCGTTGTCCACAAGCTTGGCCTGAATGGTGGTCGACGAGTTGCGGTAGAGGCGGGGCACCGAGGTCGTCAAGAAGTCGGTCGTTCCAACAACGGTGACGTTGATGTAGGCGCCCGTTTGAGCCAGCGTGGTTGAATTGCCGGTGTAGTAGTACGCTGAATTCGTGAAGTCAACACGCATTCCGTACGTTCCTGAACTGTACTGACTGAACCACGTCCAGTTGTACGCGTAGCGGGCCTCACCGTCGCTGATGGTCGGTCGGCCTGCGAAGGCCGTCTCCTGAGCGCCAAGGAATTGCCCGTTGTTGTCGATGTCAACTTGCAAGGCCACTGGATCAGCGTCCCAAGGAACGTTGGTACGGTTCGAGACCGCGCCGGTCACTTCGAGGCTGTCGCCGGTGTCCATCTCTGGCACAATTTCACACCGTACAGGGCTTTGCGGGTCGTTGATGTTCACCGCACCGCAAGGTGGCACGTTGCTGTCGGCGCCGTTCGTCAGGCGGATGAACCAGTGCGAAGCGTTGGCGCTGATGAAGTCCCGCAGGAGGGTCGCTTGGCCCGTTAGGGTGGACAAGTCGCCGTCCCAGCTTGTGGGGTAAGGCTTGAGCGCCGAGGCGCTGTTGAAGTCCAATCCTGCAGCATCCAATGCAGGCTGGTGCCACAAGGTGGCCCAATTGCCGAAGGTCCCGTCGCCGTTGTTGATGGTGGAATCGAAGTAGTACACCGGGCTGGTGCCCTTGACGATCAGCGTTCCGTCAATGTTCATGCGGTGCATGACGCGGATGGAGAAGGGTTCTGATTCATCTCCGTGCAAGTACGCATACGGCCATTCAGGATCGCCCAGTCCGTCCATGGCCAATTCTGGGTTAACCTTGGCCACAACTTCCAGGTCACCCGGGGGTAGGCTGGTGTTGGTATAGTCGTAAGCGCCGACCACCGTATGGCGTCCGGTTTGAGCGTTCCACAGGATTTCTTCGTAGGCACCGGGAATCTGGCCCGGCCCGTTGTCGAAGGTGGAGTTCCAGCGGACCTGCTTCCACACACCGCTGATGCCGAGGCTTTGCACGAAGGTCAGGGAAGCCCAACCGGTGCCGTCGGTGCGGTAACCTGCGCCGTCAAGGCCTGCGAAGTCCGTCGGATGGGTGCGGTTCCCAAAGAGGCCTCCAAAGATGGAGAAACTCACGGGCACCTGCCGGATGCGGTTGTCGTAAAGGCCGCGTTGCCAATCGGCAGTGTAGTGGGCCTTGAAGTCCAACCAGAAGGGTTGCTCGTCGGAACGGAAGTAGGTCCAAGCGGAGTAATCCACGGTCAGGTTGGCTTCGACGCCGACCGTGTATTCCTGCGACGTGTTGCCGTTGAAGACAAACATCTCGGTGACTTCTGCGTAGACGCGATAGGTGGTGTTGTCACCCACCGTCAGGTCCTCAGGATAGAGGAACTGCCCCACGGAGAAATTGCCCTGTTGGTTGGTCAGGACGTCGATGGTCTCGAGGGCCGTCGTGTCGTTGGACGTCCACTCGATGTGCACCTGAACCGGCAGGTTGGGTGCAGCTTCGAACATCTGCGTGATCGGGTTGATCCAGTCCACGTGGCCGGAGAAAATGGCCGGCGTTTGGGCGTCCAACCACAGTGTGTCTGGCATGTTTAACGTGATGTAGGTCGGCATTTTGTCGTCCTCATCCAGAATGCAATCGTTGTCGCTGTCCCAGTCTGAGCTGTCCGCACCGCTGATGCACGTGAAGCCCTCCTCGATCACGTCGAAGTCGGTGTCTTCACGGGTGTCGTTGTCGTCGTCGGTGTCGATGGAGTCGGGACCCGTGAAGGGGTCGTTGGGGTTGGCCATCGCTTCGCCGTCACCAAAGTCATCGTGATCCCAAGGGTTGGTGGAGTTGCGACCGAAGCGTGTTGGCCACAGCAGAACCTCGTCTTCGTCCTTCATGCCGTCCTGGTCGTCGTCGTCGTCCAGGTCGTCACGCATGCCGTCGTTGTCGTGATCAAAAGCGTAGACCATCGGGTCTGGCTGTCCGCTGCTGGCGGCAATTTCCACCGAATTCTCAATCCCGTCGCCGTCCCAGTCGTCATCCGCCCAGTCGGCAATGCCGTCGTTGTCATGGTCGAACGTGGACTGTTCCTCGCCCCAGAAACAACCGGGGATGGCTTCCTGAACGTCATCAGGGATGCCGTTGTTGTCGTCATCGGGGTCTTCGCCGTCAGGGATGCCGTCGTTGTCGTTGTCAACGTCGTAGTAGGCCGGTTGCCGCAAGCCTTGGCTGAGGACACCAAGATCCCACACCGCCTGGAAGTAACCGTCGCCATCAGCATCGAGGTCGTTGCCGTCGTCATCGTTGTCCACACAGTTTGTGCCGCTGAAGAAGTTCGAATTCAATTGGCCGTTGTCGTCGTCAAAGTCGTCGTTGCTGTCCACTTCAAAGAAGTCCCAGATGCCGTCGTTGTCGTCGTCCACGTCATACCAATCGTAGACCGCATCGTAATCGTCATCGATGTCGATGGTGTCGTTCGTGAAGTCGCCGTCGGTGTCGCCATCAACATCATTGTCGTCGAAATCCGCACCAAGTTCGTCGGGGAAGTCCGCTTCGGGACCGTTGTCGGATTGCCACTGCCAGAGACCGATCAACAGTCCAAGCCAGGTGATGTAGGCGTCGCGGTTGTTGACAATATCCGTGTAGGAAATGCCGGATTCAGGAGCGCCGTCGCCACCGAAGTCGAAGAGGTAGCAGCCGCCCTGTGCCCCGGGCGTGCAGCCGACTTCCGTGTTGGTCGGCGGGACGACCGCGCCTTGGTCGACGTTCGCGTCGGGACGTGTGGAATACGGCGCACCAAACTGCGCATTTACGCCGTTTAGCGGCATGTGCCACGCCAGAGCATATGCATAGCCACACACGAATCCGTTACCGAACTGCCCGACGGTGTAACCGCACGTGGTCATGTCGATGGAACCGCCCATCTTGATGTCGTTCACGTCGAGCACGCCGTCGTTGCCTTCGTCTTGATCCCACCAATCCGGAAGGCCGTCGCCGTCTTGATCGGTGTCAAGGCCGTTGACCAATGAGTCGCCGTCGCTGTCGATGTCCCACTCGTTGCCGCCGTTGTAGTTGTTCCAGCGGGCGTAGTAGTACCAGTAGAACTCGGGGACGGAACCTGCGGTTGGCGGGTTGGTGGTGCCGTCGTAGCCGTTGTAGTTGATCACCATTTCAGCGAAGGGGTTGTGCTGGTACACCATGGCCCAGTAATCCGAGGTGTTGTCGCTGTAATCCTGGCTGTCAAGGCTGCCGTCGAGGAACCCGCCGTCGTTGATGGGGTAGAACGGCGTCTGGAAGTTGTCGTTGAGGTCCGAGTCAAGCACGCCACAGTTGCCGTCGTCGGGGTCGAAGATGTCAGCAATACCGTCGTTGTCGTCGTCCCAATCCACGTCGTTCTCAAGGCCGTCGCCGTCGATGTCCGAGTCGACGGCGTTGATCCCGTCGTCGCGGTAGAGCGCCCCGTTGATGGCATGAAGATCGGCGTCGTTGTCAAGGTCACAGTCGTCGTCGATGTCGAGCGGATCGATGATGCCGTCGTTGTCGTCGTCCACGTCGTCCCAGTTGCTGATGCCGTCGCCGTCCCAGTCGTTGAATTGCGAGAAGGAAGCGCGCCAGATGGTGCACTTCGGGTCAGCATTGGATGGATTAGGATTCGTCTGGGTGGGACAATTCCAGGTGGCCACCTCGGTGGTGGTGTTGAGCGGGAAGGTGTCGTTTTCGTTGGGGATGCCGTCGTTGTCGGTGTCGTATTCGATGTCCGACGCGCTGCCTGCAACCAGAGGGTTGCCAAGGTTGTCCGGGCTGGTGGTTCCTCCCATGTCGGGGTCGAGCCAGTCGTACAATCCGTTGTAATTCTGGTCGAAAGCACGGAGTCGGTCGTCGTCGAGGTCTTGATCATAGTCCATTTCACAATCGATGGTGCCGTCTCCGTCTGCGTCTGCTCCCGGAACGTCGAAGATGAGCGTTCCCACGCTGCTGACGTCCACGGATGCACCGAAGTTGCCCCCGTCGATGGTGATCGTGTCCCCGGCAGAATACCCGTATCCCGGATTGGCGATGGTCACTTGCGTCACTGCGCCACCAACGGCCACAATATCCACGGTCAATCCCTTGCCGGTGCCGCCGTTGGAGGTGGGTACGCCGTTCGCGGTCTGGTAGTTCTGACCGCCGTTGATGGTCGTGCTGTCAAGAGCGGTGACGTCGCCGTTGCGCTCACCGGTGAAGTCTCCAATTTGATCCCCGTTGGTGTCGAGGTTCACGCAGGTGTCGAGGATGCCGTCGTTGTCGTCATCGGGGTCAACCATGTCGAGGATGCCGTCGTTGTCGTCGTCCGTGTCCGAGCTGTCGGGCGTCCCGTCGTTATCGTTGTCCGGATCGAGGAAGTTGGGGATGCCGTCGCTGTCAAGGTCGCCATCAACAATGTTGGTGAAGGCTGGCGTGCCAGAATTTGCCCAATCGGTGCCCTCTTGCCCAATGGCGGTGAATCCAGATGCGGAGGCGCCCGGTCCATTGACGCGGTTGTTCTCCCACTCGACGTAGTTCACGCCGCCGGAGTAGGCGCGGTACTCATTGAAGGTCCAAGCGCGTGGTGCATCGAAAAGACCCGCCGTGGTCGACATCTGGGTGGTGATGGTCGCGTCGTAGGGGTGAGCATCAAGCTCGTCAAGGACGCCGTCATCATCGTCGTCCTCGTCGAAGTAGTCCTGCACGCCGTCACCGTCAAGATCGCAGGGCCAGGTAAATTGGTCGATTCGCCCGTCGTTATCGTCGTCTTCGTCGTAGCGACCGGCGCCGGAGCCGTCGCTGTCTTCGTCGGTCACACCGTCGTTGTCGTGGTCGAAGGGGTGCTGATCGACCAGGTAGTAATCGCCGACCTCAAGGCCGGTCCAGGGATGGACGGTGTCGTCCACCACGAAGCGATCCGTCGACACGTTTTGCGGGTCCAAACCAAGGGCCTCGAGGGCCGCATAGTCCACTGGCCCTTCCAGAATGCCGTCGTTGTCGTCGTCCCAATCATCGGCGTCGAGAATGCCGTCGTTGTCGTGGTCGTAAGGGTCTGTGCCGTAGCAGCCGTCAAAGCGCTCAAGCAGGTCGTAAATCCCGTCGTTGTCGTCATCCAGGTCCGCGAGGTCGTTGATGCCGTCGTTGTCGTGGTCTTCCAGCCGGGACTCTTCGAGAAGGGTGGTGTAGCCCGGCAAACCGAGCAGGAGGGCGTCCATGTCGCTGATGATGCCGAACGAGACACCCGGGTCCGACCACATGATGTCGGAAAGTGCGGGGTGCAGGTCTTGCAACGGAAGTTGGTCAAGACCGCGGTCCCAGGACGTTTGTCCGCCTTGGTCCATGGATTGAGGTTCGACCAGAGCCACGGTTGGCGCTTGAGCGATGGAGGTTTCAGGTGGTGCGGGTTCCATCGACGTGAGGATCACGCCCAGGCTGCTGAAGAGCATCAGCAGGACGAAACCGACCGCTGCTGTGTTTTTTTGTCGGTTCAGAATCTTTTGTTTGAGGTCGTTGTTCAGCATACGCACACCCTCGAGCGTCGCTGGACCTTCATGCCCTATTTCAAAACCGCGGACAAGGTGCTGCGCGACGGTATCACGACGGCGGCGAGGTATCACTGCCAGAGGTGGGGGTCAGAGCGGCGTTCGAATGCCCATGGCCCGTACGACACACCACCCAGCGCGGGCCTCAAAGATGGCGAAGGCACCACCAAACAGCGACCCGGCTGCCACCGATGATGCTGCAAGACCACTCAGGACGTCCAAAGCGAGGAGTGCGATCAGCGCAAGTCCAAACATGACGCCGGCGATGCCACCGAGCAAACGCGCGGCTTTCCCGCGGTCGTCGATGTTGCACTCCATAGCAAAACGTCGATCGTGACGTACTTGAAGCGTTGTTCAGAAGGTTGGGGGACCTCAAGGGGGCGCACCCCCCTGAGGCCCGGCCGCCGACGTCACGCGCCGGTGCTGTGTTGCAAGCGAAGCGTTGGCCTCAAATCTCGAGCTCGTCGAGGATGCCGTCGCCGTCGTCGTCAGCGTCGTCCATGTTGTCGGTGCCGTCGTTGTCGTGGTCGAATTGACCCGTCATCGGGTTGCCGTCGTTCTGCTCGAACCAGTCGGACAGGCCGTCGTTGTCGTCGTCCGTGTCCGTAAGGTCCCAAATGCCGTCGTTGTCATGGTCGTAGCGGTAGTTGCCGGTCGCGCCGTCGGCTTCGTCAACATCGAGGATGTTGTCGTTGTCGTCGTCGTCGTCCACACCGTCGTTCATGCCGTCGTTGTCGTGGTCGCGGGACAGGTCTTCACCGGTTTCCGAGAGGTCGTTGCGGTTGTCGATGCCGTCGTTGTCACGGTCCAGGTCAACGGCGTCGTTGATGCCGTCGTTGTCGTGGTCGTAAATGTCGGTGTTCGGGTCGCCGTCGTTCACTTCGGTCTCGTCGTCAATGCCGTCGCCATCGTCGTCGTTGTCCTCAGAGTCAGGGACGCCATCGTTGTCATGGTCCAACGGGTTGTCGTCCAAGTCGTCGACGATGCCGTCGTTGTCGTCATCGTTGTCGAGGTCGTTGGGGATCCCGTCGCCGTCGTTGTCGTTGCCGCTTTGGGTGTCGAGCTGCTGGTCTTGCTGCTGGTCGGTCTGCTGGCCCTGCTGGCCTTGCTGGCCGTTCTGGGTCTGACCCTGCTGCTGCTGGTTCTGACCGTTCTGGTTGTCACCGTTCTGATCGCCCTGCTGCTGCTGGCCCTGCTGGCCGCCTTGCTGGCCGCCCTGCTGCTGCTGACCTTGTCCGTTGTCCTGCTGCTGGCCTTGCTGGCCTTGCTGGCCTTGCTGGCCCTGCTGGCCTTGCTGGCCTTGCTGGCCCTGCTGGCCTTGCTGGCCCTGCTGGCCCTGCTGGCCTTGCTGACCCTGCTGGCCCTGCTGGCCCTGCTGACCGGACTGGCCCTGACCCTGTTGCTGACCCTGACCTTGGCCCTGACCTTGTCCTTGACCTTGGCCCTGACCTTGTCCTTGACCCTGGCCCTGACCTTGGCCCTGACCTTGTCCTTGACCCTGGCCTTGGCCTTGGTCTTCGGACTCGCCACCGCCTTCGGTGCCGGCGTCGCCGGAACCTGCTTCAGACTCCTGGAAGTCAGGATCGTAGGCGTCGGGGATGCCGTCGCCGTCCGAGTCAGAGTACTCACCGTCGTTGGGGTCGGTC
>PCBQ01000083.1 GCA_002731395.1 Methanobacteriota archaeon | reverse complement strand
CGGAAATCCTTGCCTTGTTTCTCCCATTCTGCGTTGGCGGCTCGAACACTTGCACCTTGTGCCATCAGGTCCTCAGCGGAAGCACCGTTGGCGATGACCAACGAGGGCGAGTGGTCCGCCAAGCCAAGCCACGACCAGCCCATGCGATGGGCGGCGTCGGCCATCACCTCGAGGCTCGCCTCACCGTCGGAGAGGTTGGTATGGTTGTGCAGGCTGCCTCGAATCATGTTCGGCTCAAGCAATGCAGGAAGGCCGTCGCTCAAGGCGGCGGCCACCTCGCCGGTGTCTTCGCGAAGCTCAGGTGGGACGTAGGCCAAGCCGAGGTGGGCGTAGATGTCCGCTTCACTCGAGGCTTCGAGGGAATGCACGGCAGCCTCCATACCCTTGAGGTCGCCAGCGAGGGCTTCGGGAATCAATCCGAATTCGTTCAGCCGCAGGCCTTGGTCGATGGCCCTCTGCCGCATCGCGATGTTGTGTTCCTTGCTTCCGGTGAAGTAAGCCAAGGTGAAGGGGGCCACCTCTGGAGGCACGAGGCGAACCTGTGCATCGATGGTACCTCCAGCTTCCATGGATTCGTATTCTGCGCCACCGATGGCGTCCATTACGTTGGCGTCAAGGTGTGGGAGCGTGAACGCTTCGTCGAAGATTTCGGTGTCGAGGATGAGGCTGATCTTCGAAGAGCCTGCGCCCTTGACGTCGGCGATGCCGGGAAGCGCCAGGATGGCTTCGGCCACGGCCGCATGGTCGGTCTGGTCAACAGCGACCACCAGATCGAGGTCACCGATGGTCTCGCGCCTTCGCCGAGCAGAGCCTGCGAGGGTCGCGTGTTGTACGCCAGGTATGGTGGCGACGCGGCTTTGGAAGGCTTCGCCGTACATCAGACCAATGTCCAGACGCCGACGAGAACGGAACCGAGCAAGAAGGTCAATCCCGTCGAGCAACCTGGCTTGTGTTTTGGCGCCGAAGCCTTTCAGTTCGGCGACCTGACCAGATTCGCAGGCCTCGCGCAAATCCTCGACGGACGCCACGCCGAGGGCTTCATGCATCACGCGGATGCGCTTCGGTCCAAGGCCGGGGATGTCCAACATGTCGAGCATACCGGGTGGTGTGTTGTCATGGAGGTCCACCCAATCCGAGGGCCATGTGCCTTCACGCATCGCCTGTTCAATGCCCGAGGCCAGCCCCTTGCCGATGCCTTTGATCTCCACAAGACGACTGGTTTCCACCAGCTCCCAGAGGTCGTCCGTCAATGTCCCAAGGGTGCGCGAGCCGTTTTGGTAGGACCGAATCCGGAAGACGTTGGCGTCGGCCAACTCGAGAAGAACACCGACCTGATGGAGGGCGGACGCGACTTGGTTCCGTCCAAAATAAGGCGGTCCATTTGGGCGTGGCCGAGGCAGGCTAAACCCTCCACCCGCCATAATCCAAATTCGGGCAAGGGCCATGAGAACCTTGCGACGCGCTCGCACACTTCTTGAGGCAGCGCTTGTACCGGTATCCATGGTCGCGGTGACCTTCATCGAGGCCTTGGCGGAAACCCTGTGTGGGGTGGCTGCGGTGATTTTCACCTTCATCGCCACCCTCTCCCGCTCGCCGTCCGCGGAACGGGTGGCCCAGAACGTCATCTCGGCGGTCTTGGTGCTCTCTGCAGTCGTCCTTTGGTGGCTGTCCTTGGCCGGTGGCGAGTTGTGGGGCTCAAATTACCTTCCAAGACCGCTGTCTCTGTTCTGTGTGCTCATTGCGATCGCCGCTCGCATGAACATCAAAGGCACCAACGTAAGCTTTGGAGCCAACCCGCACAGCATTGGCCGGATGAGCGACGAAGCAGAGTAAGTGCCTCAGACGATTTCGCCCATGGGCTCACCGTCACCGGCTTCAGCGGCCATGCGCTGGTCGATGAAGGCCCGCATGTACTCTGGAAGTTCTCCGTTGACGAACACGACGTCCTCAACCGTGTCGAGTTGCTTCAGGGCGTAGTAGATCTGCATGGCCGTCATCGGGGTCGACGAGCATCCGGTGCAGCCGCCCTCGAGGGACAGCATCACCACACCTCCACTGGTATCGAGGACATTCACGATGCCGTCGTGCTCGTCAAGCACGGCTTGGACCGGGCCAATTTCGGCGAGGACCTGGTCCGCGGTGATGGCCATGACCCTCGGTCACCGCCGTGGTGTTTCAAGCCTCGCCCGGGCCGGGATGGATTCAAGGAATGTTGTGGCGAGCGCGCTTCATGCTTCGGCCGGAGCGAATTGTGGTGCTAACCGGCGCCGGAATCTCTGCTGAATCGGGTTTGGCGACTTTTCGGGGCGATGACGGTTTGTGGGAAGGTCATCGCATCGAAGAGGTGGCCACGCCTGCGGCATGGTGGCGTGATCCTGAAACAGTTTGGCGCTTCTACACCTTGCGACGACGTGCTCTGTTGGACGTGGAGCCCAACGATGCACATCGCGCGCTGACTCGCCTGGAACGCGAGGGGCCTGAGATGCTGCTCATCACCCAGAACGTCGACGACCTTCACCAGCGGGCCGGCTCTGGCTCCCTTCTGCCCATGCACGGGCAGCTTCGCATGCTGAGGTGTGAGCAAAGCGGCCGCCGTCAGGAACGGATGTCTGAGGCTGACCTCGATGCACGTGTCTTCGCTGAGTGCACCTGTTGTTCAACACCATCTCGCATGAGGCCCGACATCGTGTGGTTCGGTGAAATCCCCATGGGCATGGAACGGATTCATGCGGCGATTGATGCTTTGCAACACGGCGATTTGTGCCTCGTGGTGGGCACTTCTGGGCATGTGCATCCAGCCGCTGGCATCGCCGCTGCGGCTCGAAGCGTTGGTGCGATCACGGTGCTGGTCAACCTCGATGCACCCGTGAACGTGGGCGATTTTGACGAGGTGCACCTCGGCCTAGCCGGAGATGTCTTGCCCGAACTCGTTGACGCTTGGTTGAAGGAATGGAGTGACGTCTGAGGTGAACCCTTGAAACGGGTCGCAGAGGCCCGAAAGCGTAGGGAACCACTTATGTAAGGCCCTCAGGTCGCCGAAGGCAAGAGGTGCCCATTATGTTGGAGAACATCCCCCTGATTGCCGCCGCCGTCGCCCTGATCGGGCTGATTGTCGCGTTCATCCTGTACCGCCAAAACGACAGCATCGTCATTGACAACGAAAAGGTCGCTGACATCACCGAAGAAATTCAGAAGGGGGCCATGGCCTTCCTGACCTCGGAATACCGGTACATCGGTGTCTTCGTCGTCATCGTCTCCATGGTGCTGTTCCTCATCAACGGCAGCGACGGGGGCCTCGAGACCGTCGTGGCCTTCATCCTCGGTGCCGCCGCGAGCGTCGCCGCAGGTTTCTCCGGCATGCGCTCAGCGACTTCGGCCAACGGACGCACGGCCATGGCCGCGAAGAACGGCGGTCAGCCCGCTGCGCTCGCTGTGTCCTACAACGGCGGCGCGGTGATGGGCCTCTCCGTGGGCGGTCTCGGCCTGCTTGGCATCTCCATCATCGCCTTCTGGCTCGGCAACGCTGACGACGGCGTTGCCTACACCGGCAACTCCCTGCAGTACGCGGCCGGCTTCGGCATGGGCGCCAGCAGCATTGCCCTCTTCGCTCGCGTTGGCGGTGGCATCTACACCAAGGCCGCCGACGTCGGCGCCGACCTGGTCGGCAAGGTCGAGGCTGGTCTTCCCGAGGACGATCCTCGCAACCCCGGCGTCATCGCCGACAACGTGGGCGACAACGTGGGTGACGTGGCCGGCATGGGCGCGGACATCTTCGAGTCCTTCGTCGGTTCCATCATTGCGGCGATGGTCATCGCCCAAGGCTCGACCGAAATCGCCGCCGCGGGCGACGTGAGCCACTACGTGCTCCTCCCCATCCTCCTCGGCTTTGTGGGCTACGTTGCTTCCATCGTCGGCATCTTCTCCATGGCCGTCCTCAAGAACGGCAAGGACCCCGCTGCCGCATTGCGCAACACGACCTTCATCGGCGCCCTCCTCTTCTGGGCCGGTGGCTTTGTGGCCATCAACGTCCTTGGGCTTGACACCGGCTACGAACCGATGTATGCGGTCATCCTCGGCAGCATTGTCGGCATCATGATCGGCTTGGTCACCGAATACTACACCGGTATCGAACCCGTCTTCGGCCTGAAGCCCCGCGCCATCCCCAAGATCGGTCAGATGTCGAAGTCAGGCCCCGCGACAAATGCGATTGCAGGCCTTTCCGTGGGCATGATGTCCACATTCCTCCCCATCATCCTCATCGCCATCGGCATCTATGGCGCCAACGAAGCGATGGGCGGCGGCGACCTCGGCCTCTACGGCATCGCCATGGCCGCCATGGGCATGCTCGGCACCGTCGGTGTGACGATGACCGTCGACGCCTACGGACCCGTGGCCGACAACGCCGGTGGCATCGCCGAGATGTCCGAGCTTGGTGACGACGTTCGTGCCATCACCGACGCCCTCGACTCCATTGGCAACACCACCGCTGCGGTCGGCAAGGGCTTCGCTATCGGCTCCGCGGCCCTTACCGCCCTCGCCCTCTTCGCCGCCTTCAAGACCGCCGTTGCTGCCTCTGGCGAGAGCATCGACCTCACCCTCGACGACCCGATGGTGGTCATTGGCCTGCTCATCGGTGGAGCGTTGCCCTTCGTGGTCGCAGCCATGACCATGGATTCCGTCGGCAAGGCTGCCGGCGACATGGTGGAGGAAATCCGCCGCCAGTTCCGTGAAATTCCCGGATTGCTTGAAGGCAAGGAAGGTGTCAAGCCTGACTCCGCCACCTGCGTGGACATCTCTACCAAGGCCGCCCTGCGTGAAATGATGCCTCCAGGCGCCCTCGCAATCGTCGCGCCCATCGTGGTCGGATTTGTTCTGGGCGCTTCTGCCCTTGGCGGGCTTCTCGCCGGGGCTCTCGTGACCGGTGTGCTGATGGCCCTTTTCATGGCCAATGCCGGTGGCGCATGGGACAACGCGAAGAAGGCGATCGAACAAGACCACATCGAAGGTGCGGCCAAGGGCGACGAAGCCCACTCTGCCGCCGTGATTGGCGACACCATCGGTGACCCGTTCAAGGACACCTCTGGACCCTCGCTGAACATTCTGATCAAGCTCATGTCCATCGTGGCGGTCGTCATCGCCCCAAGCCTAAGCGCGACCGGATTGCTCTGAGCGCCGCGTCGGGTTCATCAACACGCCCTGAAGTGGTGGTGACATGCGCGCCGCGATGTTGGTGGCTCTGCTGCTGCTCCCTGCGCTCGCAGGATGCCTCGAGGGGCCGCGCACGCAATCGGAAATCGAGGCCGAGGAAGGCCTCGTCGCTCCGCCGTGGGAGGTTGGCGATTGGTGGCTTTACACCTTCGTGACGCCGGAGTTTGGCGAGGATTCAGCCCGCCTGGTGGTGGCCGATGAAGATCCTGTTGACGGTCAGTGGATGCTGGGCATTTCCAGTGAACGAGAAGCCATGCGCCACGCGGTGGTGAACCACAACCCCTTCCTTGGCCGCGTCACCATGGACGCGCTGAGCGTCTACGAAAACGGTGAGGCGCAGCGTGTCTTCTCCTTCCCCTTCGAGCGCGACGACACCTGGTCGTTCACGCTGTTCGGGCAGGAGTGGACCGCGACCACCACGTTGGTGGACAGGGGTGTTGCCACGGTGGTCGCCTCATCCGACAGCGGGCATGACCTTCAGTACACCATGGACGGCGGCGTCGGATTCCTGCGCGACCTGACGTGGACGGACCCAGCCGGCGTGGATCGCTTGCGCATGGTGCTGGCAGGTTCCGGAGACAGCCACAACGGGCAGGTCCACTTCCTGCGCGCCACCGACCTTTTCGCGGACGTCTACACCGACAGCGACGCAGAGTTCCGTGACAGTTTCCTCGACGAAGGTCATCCCTCCGGCGTCGGTTTTGACCGCTTGGTGTGGTACCTCGACGTCGACATCGTCGCAGGCGGGAGCGGCTCTCTGGTCCTGCGCGACCACACCAGCGCCTCGCCACTAAGCCGGGCGTGGGGCGCGGGTTCCGCAGAGCGAGGCGCCGTGGGTTCCATCCCCTCCGTGTCTGGAGAGTACCAGCTGACGGCGACCGTCCAAGGCGGTGGCTCCCACGTCGAGGTTCGCCTCGCGGGTGCCATTTCACAAAGTTGGACGCTCGGGTGAACACATGCCGACCCTGCTGATGATGCACGGCATGACCGGCACAGCAGCAATGATGCGTCCCTTTGCCGAAGCCATTCTTCCTGACGGTTGGACCTTGCTCGTGCCCGAGGGGCGCTTTTCCCACCCGCGGCGCGGATTTGCGTGGTGGCGTTACGAGGATTGGAGCGCATCACCCACGCGGCGCGCCAACCTGAGCCGCACGGAATTGTTCGACGTGGATGCATCGCTCGCTCAGCTTGAGCACGAGGTCGCAAGGCACGCTCCTGCGGGGCCATTGGTGGTGGGAGGATTCAGCATGGGAGGCGCGATGGCGCAAGAGATGCTGCATCTTCCGCTGGCGGACCGCATCATCGGTGTCATCGCACTCGGAACCCGGTTGATTCGGCCCATGGAACTCCGGCTTCGGTTGGAAGAACTCGAACGGAAGCACCTCTTCTGGATGCACGGAGAGCGTGATGTGCGTGTCCCGATTGAGGATGGATGGGCCATCGCGCACCTGTTTGAAGACGCAGGTTGGGCCACTGAGTTGATCGAGCACCCCAAGGGACACATGATTCCAACCGAGCATCACGCCGCGGTCAAAGAGTGGTTGGAGGCCTTGGCGGATGAGTGGGATGCAGCGACTCAAGCAAGGTAGCGGTTGGTTTCGTCAAAGCCGCCAATGAACATCGGCTGCTCTCCTCTGAGATCGAGGATGACCGGGACCGTTCTATGGCCGGTTTCCCTGACCACTTGGGCTTGCATGCCGCGTTGTCGGTCGAAGTTGATCTCCCTGTAGGTGAGCCCTTTGCTCGCAAACAACCGCTTGGCTGCCACGCAGTATGGGCAAAATGTGCTGCTGTACATCAGGAAATCCTCGTCGGTTTCGCTGGCGTGCTGGAGCACAAGGCCATCCATGTTCCGTGACAGACGCGCTGTTTCTTGAACCCTGAGATGGGGCGACCTTTCAAGGACCGAAGCCCCAAGCACAGCGCATGGCCTCCATCGCGATCATCGCCGCAACCAGCGACCGAAACCTCGCTCTTGCCCAGCGCTTTGCAAAGGTGCTGGAAGCCGACGGTCACAAAGCAGACGTGATTGAACTGGCCGGGATGGATTTGCCCATTTTCACCACGACCTATTCCAAGGAACATGGGTCTCCTGACGATTTGGACGCGCTTTGGTCCCGGCTGGAAGCCGCCGATGGCTGGTTGGTCTGTGCTCCAGAATACAACGGCTCGTCACCGCCCACGCTGGTCAACGCCATCACCTGGCTCTCCACCCGCTGGCAGGATTTTCGCGCCTTGTTCAACGGCCGCCCTGTGGCCCTGGCGACCTCATCTGGGGGCGGCGGTGAATACATCATCACCGCCATGCGCAACCAGTTCCTGTTCCTTGGCTGCGACGTCATCGGACGTTCGACCAT
>PCBQ01000082.1 GCA_002731395.1 Methanobacteriota archaeon | reverse complement strand
GGCATCGGAGGGTCAGATGGGCTGCGCCATGAGGGGGCCTAGGTGCAAGAAGATATAAACATGACGCTTTCATGTTTCATCATGTTGCAGCGCGCACATCGCGTCCGCGCATGAACGAATTGGAGAAACGGACCGCACCAAGTCGGGTGCCGGGCCTCAGCGCTTCACAAAAAGAAACGTTCCAATCGAGGTTCAGTCGTCGCTTGGCGCGAGTGCAGCAAGCGCGTCTGAGCGTGCTTCAATGGGATCCGGAAGCGGCGGCAGGTCGCCGAGCGGAGGCAATCCACCAGGGGGAGGAAGCGGAGGCAGCTCGGGAAGGGGTTCAGGTTCGTTCGCGGCGCTGCTGCTGAAACCTTCGTCAAGCGGCACACGGAGTTTGATCACGCGGTTCTCGTCCAGTCGAACGAAGGTCGCGCCGTACGGGCGACCGGGTTCAGGGTGTTCGGGCATATCGTACACGTACAAGCCATGGTCAGGCGTTCGAAGCAGGGCCACGAGGTCTTCGCGGGCTTCGGCCTCTTCCCACATCCGTACCGTTGCGGCGCGGATTTCCGCCATGCGGCCACGGCGGCGTGCTTCGATGCGTTCGCGAACCGCCGCATGGCGCTCGCGTCGCTCTTCAACGGTCACCGCGATGTCTGCGTCTTCTACAGAATCAGCGGTCACCTCAACCACGAATTCCTGGGCGACGTGGACTTCTTCGATTTCGACCTCGATGAGTGGTCCATGGGTCTCTTCCGCTTCGGCTTCCTGCGCGGCGAGGGCTTCGGCTTGAGCGGCCTTTGCCGCCTCGACCTTCATGCGCTTCCGCTCCGCCATGGTGGCCGGTGATTCTGCGCGAACAGGGGCAGGTGCATCGTCCATGGCGACCTCTTCCGCGGCTTCAGCATCACCTTGAACGGCTGCAGCGGCCGCCACAGGTTGGGTCGAAGCAACGGCCTGCGGGCGCGGCGTTCCGCCAAGGCGGACCCACGCCAGGCCAAGGACGCCGAGGGCACCGACGGTGCCCCACTGTGCCTCTTCGACCAACTCTCCGGCCAAAAGGAGGTAACTGGCCAACACCCCGAGGAACAGGAGTCCTACGAGCATGCGAAGTGTTCTCATCTGGCTCATCCTCCACTGTTGGCTTGTGCTTATGACGCTGATGCCGCTCACTCGGCCGTGCCGAGCTGGGTCAGAAGGTCCGCCAGCGCGCGTGTACGATGGCTGAACTTTCCTTTGAGGTCCATGTCCACGGCTGCAAAGGTGCGGCCATGTGTGGACACCTCGCCCTGCACCCCAATGTCGGCGGGTTCGCCCGCCAGGTCAAGGTCACGTGGGATGAACACCGGGTCGAAGCCAAATCCGCCTTCGCCGTCCACGGCGGGAGCAATCCGTCCGAGGCACGAGCCCTCGCCGATGAAGACACCTTCGGGCGTCATCAAAGCGGCCACGGCCTTGAATTCGGCACGGCGAAGGCCCGCCTCAACATGGAGGTCCTCGCTCTGCAAGTGCTCCAACAAGCGAAGCAAACCGTGGTTGCCCAAGGTGCTGAGCGCGTACGAAGAATAGACGCCGGGGAACCCGTCCAGAGCTTCGACGAACAACCCAGCGTCTTCGACCATCAACCAATCGTCGGGATTTGGAAGGTGGGCTCTGGCTTGTTCGAGTTTTGAGCGAGCAATGGTTTCCAAATCATCGGCCTGAGGTTCAATGATCCCGTCAACGGAGAGGTGCACCACCTCGTGACCTAATGGTCCTAAGTGATGCACAGCTTCGACAAGTTTCCCTTCGTTTCCGGTCAGGAAATGGATGCGGGCCATGATGGGCCATCGAAGCCTCCACCTTCAATAAAGCGGCACGAGGCTTGATGCTTGGTTGGTTCATGGGCGTGGCATGGTGGCTCCTGTCGTGCTCGTGGCTGTGGGTGGTGCGTGCGGGGCAGTGCTTCGTTGGAGCGTTGCGCCCTCACCCGATGCAGAAGGGGTCCCGTGGGGCACGCTCGGCGTGAACCTGCTTGGGTCGTTTTTGCTCGGGGTGATGACCGTCATGCTGGCCGAGGCCATCCTGAGCCGTGAGCACGCTGTCGCGCTTGGCACGGGTTTGCTTGGTGCCTTTACCACCATGTCCACGTTCGCTGTTGAGGTGGTGCGGATGGTGGATGGCGGTGACCGGTTGGTGGCGGCCGGCTACCTTCTGGCAACCCTGGTCGGTTGTCCTCTGGTGGCATGGTTGGGCTGGAGCATCACGGAGAGCATGGCGGCATGAAGGTCGCCGTTGATGTGCCGGCATGGCTTACGTCGTCAGCGTTGTGTGTTGCTCATCCGACGAAGACTTGAGTCTGGCCAGGGTACCGGAGCATTTTGTTGACCTCATCGAGATGGCTTTCCTCGGCGATGATTTGCTCGCGGGCATACTCTTCTAGAAGGACGGAACCACCTTCAGTGGCTGCATCGAGCAGCCTGTAGTACAACTTCAGAGCGGCGCTTTCGTGTTCGAGGCTCTCCCGAAGGATGTCGCCGATGTCGTGCTGCTCTGTTTCCAAAAGCGTTCCAATTTTCAGTGACGGGTGGCCGCCGAGCAGCGTCACGAACTCACCTGCGCGGTGTGCGTGATCGAGCGATTCTGTGGCGTTGCCCTTCATCCAGTCGACGATGGGGATCCGGTTGTAGCCGTAGACCATCAGGCTGTAGTGGGTGTACTTGACCACACCAGCCAGCTCTGTTTCCATGATTTCGTTGAGGATTTCGATGTACGTGCCGTTGTGTTCGCTCATGAAATTTTGCTGATTTGAGCAGACTCTAAACCTTTGGATGGGCACGCAGCACCCTTTTCGGGAGGACGAAATCCCGTTTCGTTCTCCCTTAACCAGCAGGCTGCTTGAGGTCCGATTTATGCTGTGATGGACAACATGCGCTCGAGCGCTATAAGGGCGCCTTCTTGCACGGCATTCGGGACCACGACTTGATTCGCATGTTCTCCAGCCTCAAGACGTTCAAGCACATCAAGGAGGTAAGCAGGGTGAATCATGTACATCGTGGAGCATGGGCACACCTCAGCATCAAGGCATTCGATGTGCTTGTCTGGGTGTTCCTTGGCCATGCGTGCGACCATGTTGATCTCGGTCCCGACAGCGATGTTTGATCCGGGAGGTTGAGCGTCGATGAAGCGCTTGATGTACTCTGTTGAACCATCTGCATCCGCGGCTTCCACGGTGGTCCGGGGGCACTCGGGATGAACGACCACAACGCCGTCTGCGTGACGCGTTCTGAACTCGGCAATCTGGTCTGCAGTGAAGCGCTTGTGGACGCTGCAGAATCCGTGCCAAAGAACGATACGAGCCTCGTCGAGACCTCCTGTCGCCCCCATATCAGGGATCCAAACAGGCATGCTGTCTTCTTCCAGACCCATCTTCAGGCCGGTGTTCCGGCCGAGGTGCTGGTCAGGGAAGAAAAGAACTGCACCGCCCTCTCCGGCCCGCTCAAAGGCCCACTCCAAAACGCCACGGGCGTTTGAAGAGGTGCACACCACACCACCATGCCTGCCGACGAAGTCCTTCAGCGCAGCGCTGCTGTTCATGTACGTCACGGGCACGAGGAAGGCATCGCCTGTGTCCGCAGGCGCGGTAGGATCTGCACGATCGGCCGGGTCCGCCCATCCGCCTTGTTCCAGCATCGCGGGCCAATCGCGCTCAACTTCGCTGAGCGTGGCCATGTCCGCCATCGAACACCCGGCCCGAAGCGTGGGCATCAGCACCGCTTGTTCGTCACGCGTCAAGACATCGGCGGATTCCGCCATGAAGTGGACGCCGCAAAACACAATGGTGGTCGCGTCCGAATCCGCCGCTTTTCGGCTGAGCATGAAGGAATCTCCAATGTAATCGGCGTGCTCGACGATACCATCGCGCTGGTAGTGGTGGCCGAGGATGAGGACCTTCTCGCCCAAACGTGCGCGGACGGCTCGAATGGCCGCCGCGATGTCCTCCTCTTCGGGAGACTTCGTCGTGTCCATGTAGTCGACGACACACATCGGGAGCGTGGTGGCCATCTTCCTCATTGGGTCCACGCCCCCCTTCCTTTTCAACCGATGCGCTGCGAACACAAACCCGTTTCCGCAAGCGTCGAGGCCGTGGCGCCTTCGGTGCGCTCATATGGGTCAGCCGCCCCAGGCAGGGCATGTCCGACCGTCAACTCCTTGTCGACGCCAAGGACATCGGTAAGCGCTACGGGGATTTCGTGGCCCTGCACCCGCTGGACGTCAGGGTCCACGAGGGCGAATTCTTCGGTGTTTTTGGGCCCAACGGGGCAGGAAAATCCACGTTCATCAAACTCCTGACCGGACAACTCCGCCCAAGCATCGGCCGCATTGAGGTGCTGGGCATCGACGCGGTCGCGGACCCACAACACCTCAAGGCCAACATCGGTATCGTGCCCGAATCGGAATCGCCGCCGTCGTTTTTGACGCCCCCCGAGTTCCTCACCTTCGTGGCCAAGCTGCGTGGTTTGGAGGACGTGGACGGCAAGGTTAACCACTGGCTGTCATGGTTTGGATTGGAGGAAAAAAGGGACACGATGTGCAAGGACCTGTCAAAGGGTCAGCGTCAAAAGGTCATGCTCGCTTCTGCTTTCATCCATGCGCCAAAACTGCTCTTCCTCGACGAGCCCTTCGCCAACCTCGATCCGATTTACCAGCGCAAATGCCGCGAATGGCTGCTTGAACATGTGGCTGGTGGTGGGACGATTTTCCTCTGTTCTCACGTCCTCGAGTCGGCCGAACGCCTCTGCAACCGAATGGCCATCATCAACGAGGGGAAAGTGTTGGCTGCTGGTGCAATCGATGACCTGAAACTCGACGGTGAGAGCCTCGAAGACGTCTTCATCCGTCTGGTTGGACATACCATCGAAGAGGCGGAGCACCTCGCGGGAACCAGCAGCGAGGAGGAATGAACGTGGGCGCAAGCGTTCGTTCCCGCGATTGGGACGAGGTCGTGGACGCCCTTGGTCACCTTCGCACGACGCTGCCTCCCGGTGACGGCTCGACCCATGTGCCGGGGCTCCATCTCAACGAACCACGGCGTGGATGGGCGGCATTCCGAACCACCTTTCGAGCCATGTTCCTCGAGGAATGGCGCGAAACGGTGGATTTCGCTCAAGCCCGCCAAATCATTCTCTTTCCACTGCTGCTGACCCTCATCACCGCTGTGACGACCATCGGTTTGCAGTTCCTGGTCGGCACCGGCGCGGCCCAGGTGTCCGACATCGACGAGCGTACCTTCAGCTGGGAGCAGTTGCGGATCGGGGTACACCTGCCCCTGCTGATGTTCTCCTTGGGCATGGGGACCTTCGCCTTCAAGGGCCAAGAAGCCATCATGCAGCGTACCGGCTCGAAAAACAGGCTCCTGGCCGCACCAGCCCTCCAACCCTTGACGATGTCTGCGGCCCACTTCACCTACTTCGTGAAGGATCTGATCTACTACGTGCTTCTCATTCTGACGCCCATCGTTGCTGGCATGAGCCTTGGCTTGTTGCTCGACGAGGGCGGCCTCATCCAGACGCCACTTGAGTGGTCGTCGGTGTTCTGGACCTGGGCGGCCATGGCGACCACGTTGGCCGAGGGGCTGGCTTTGGCCTTCCTCGCCTCCGTGCTGTGGCTCCGTGGCCGTCCCTTCACTTGGCTGGGTCCAGTGGTCGCGGTTGGCGTTGGATTGTCTGCCGGATTGGGCCTGTTTCCTTGGGACGCGGCTTTGGTCGGTTTGGCCGTGCAGCGTGACCACACCGTCCTACCGTTGTTTGGTGGCTTGGTGGGCGCAGGCATACTGGGGGCCGTGGCAAGTTCCCTGCTCATCGACGATTTTGAGGTCAAGGTCACGTCGCGCAAAGACCTGCTGAACCCGATGATGCGTCGCTTGCGTTTCCTTGGCAATGGACCACTGCGCTTGTTGGTGGCCAAGGAATTCGTCGACCTCATCCGTTCAGGGACGATGAAGAAGATGACTGTGTCGTATTCAGTGCCTCTTTTGGTGCTGCTCGGGATGGCGTGGCTGATCGATTTTGCAGAGGCTCCAATCCCGATCAACCTCCTCTCCTATGCGCCATTTTTGGGCTTCTTTGGCTTCAACTTCTACTCTTGGCTGACCATCCTCGACGACCCGGATTTCATGAACGGCCTTCCACTTCGTGTCCCTCAACTGCTCCGAGCCAAGGTGGTCGTCTACTTCCTTGCCACGTCGTGGATTTCGCTAATTTTCTTCGTTCTCATGGCATGGAGGCTCGACGAATGGGCGGCCTTGCCGACTGGCTTGGCGGTCATGTTTGCAAATTCCATCTACATCGTGGCTTTGACGGCTTTCCTGATGGGATTGCGTCCGAACAAAGCCATCTTCGATGGAGCCATTATGACCAAGTTCTGGATTGGTACTGTTTTCCCTCTCCTTATGCTGTTTCTTCTTTCCTTCACGCAAGGGGACACAGAATTCTATCAGAACTGGTTTACACAAGTTCGACAAAACGGTCTCGATGCTGAATCGGTCACATTCGATAGCGAACAAATGAAGCAAGGCTTCTGGGGGATGCTTGGCGTATCTCTCGCCTTGATCGGTGCGAGTGGATTGCTGTGGAAGCTCATGGACCGCCGTTGGGGCAAATCGCCCTTTGACAACTAACAACATTGATGAGTCCTCGCCACAGCGTTTCAAGCATGAGTCGAGTCTTGGCCGTTTGTGGAATGCCTGGCTCTGGCAAGGGCGAATTCGCTCAAGTCTTCATGGAAGCCGGCATTCCCGTCCGTTCCATGGGCGATATGGTGCGAGAAGAAGTTGCACGAAGAGATCTCGAAGTTGTTCCCGAGGTGTTTGGACAAGTTGCATCCGACTTGCGACGAGAGTTCGGAGAAGATGTTCTCGCAGTTCGCCTCACCGCAGCTGTTAATGAACTGCTCAACACGCACTCACTCGTTCTCATCGACGGTCTTCGCGGAACAGCAGAATACAGTGTTTTCAGATCAACATGGGGGGAGCGATTCCAATCGGTTGCAATCCATACCGACAAGGACATTCGATTCGAACGAATGATAGCACGTGGACGCAGCGAAGACGGTGGAATCGCAACCTTCGAAGCCCGG
>PCBQ01000081.1 GCA_002731395.1 Methanobacteriota archaeon | reverse complement strand
TTCGGACGTGATGTCGACCGATCAATGGAAATCACGGTCGACGATGCTGTGTTTGGGCTCCATGGCCGGAGGATTGAGGCCTCAAGCGGTGATGTCGTTGAGGTTTCTGAGGCCGAGGAGGTCTTCCTTTCCCTCAAGGGCTGGGCACGAAAAGTGGCCTGAAGGTCGTGCCCACCATGACCCCTTTGTGAGGAACCTTGAAGGAGCACAGCGCGACGAAGGGTCGGGGTTCACCATGGGTCGTCGTCGACGCAAGGCCGCTGCAGCCGAGGCACCTGCTGCACCTCCCCTTCCTGATTTGCCTCCACTCCCAGTTCTTGATGGCGCGCCTCCTGCGCCCCTCCCCGACCTCCCTGGGCTGCCAAATTTGCCTCCCGCAGCACCCCTGCCGGATCCTCCAACCGCCGCACCTCCTGCGGTGGATTCGCAACCGGTCGAGAGCGATGCTGACACGTATTCCGAGATGTGGGCCAAGCGCACTGAGAAGCCGCTCCAGCAAGTCTACGGACACATCGATCGTCTCACCAACAAGGAAGCCGGTTCTCTGCTCGACCGCTATGCGGACCGGTTTGGGCACGAACTCGATCGTGAAATCATCGTGCTGCGGAAACAGATGCATGACGATCGTCTTGCCGAAGTTCGCGAGGCACCTACCGTTGAGCTTCTCGATGCCGAACCAGTTGTCGATGCACAACCGGTTGACCGTTTGGTACAGGTTGAAAACCGCCTGCGAGAACTCAAGCCCCAATACGAAGCAGCCAAGGCATCCGGTGACGCCGCTACCCTTGACGCACTTCGACCGGAACTCAAGGCGCTCATGGAAGAGCGCAGGGCGTTGCGGGGGGCGCCCGCACCCGCTGCGCCTGTGGCCGCTGCGCCTGTAGCCGTAGCAGCCGTGGCCGAACCCGTTGGTGACGAATTCCCGGCCTTCGTTGCCGTCGTCGACAACCTTCTGGGGACTGACCTACCAGAAGAGGCCGTATCCGCGTTTTTGGCTAGTCCTGATTTCGCCTTGTACGAACGGGTGGGATTGAACCCCTCTGGAGCATCACACGATGACAGGGTTGCCTTCTTCGGCATGGTTGACGCGTTGCTGGGCGACATGCCTGAGACCGCCATCTCTGCCTTCGTGGGAAGTCCGAACTTTGCACTTTACAGCCGGATTGGCGAAACATACAGCTGAGCGTGATCACCATGGGACTGCTTGACAAGGCCAACACGACAACTCCAACCGCCCCTGCTGCCGTGCCAGTGGCAGCCCCAGCAGCCGTTCCGGCGGCTGTTCCTGTTGCTGCCGTGGCGGCCCAACCGGTCGAAAAAGCGACCAAGGCAAAGAAGGCAAAGAAAGCAAAGAAACCTAAGGCACGACCGAAGGGCCTTCCAAGCGAATTTGAAATCGCATCTGGTACTGCTCGTTTCACTGGTGCTTTGGCGAACTTTGTGATCAATTACGGTCTCCTCATCGGGGCTGCGTTCGTGGTTATCTTTGTCAATTCAACCGTGGCGAATTCAGCCTCTATCCTTGGTGCAATGGGCCTGTATGCACTCAACGTGTTCATCATTCCAGTACGATTTGGTCGCAACGTTGGTCAATTCGTTTCCCGTACGAAGTTCATCAACGCATCCGGCAACCCGCCCATCAAAGTTCACGCTGTGCTCAACAGCATGGTTGGATTCCTGTTCCTCATTGGCGGTACGTTGGTCATGTTTAACATGAGTGAACTCGGAAACAACGGTGAAACGAACGGTATCATTTGGTTTGCCGTTGGTGTCGTGATGATGTCAGTGCTGATCATCGACCGCCAATTCAAGCGAGCGAGCGATTTGAATCAGGGCATGTTTGACCGTGCTTTCTCCGCATACCTCGTCAAGCACGTCCCCACCACCACCGAGGGGAACCTCGGCTGGGCTGCACGTCTTGAGAGCATGGGAGACTGGGGTGACCGGTTTGCAGAACGTCAGGCCCAGCGTGAGCAGAAAAACGCGGAAAAGCGCGCTGCGAAGGCTGCTGAAGCAGCACTAGCCGCTGCGACTGAGTCGACCGGCGACGAATCAGATGTCGATGCCAAGGGCACCGACGAAGACGCTGCATGACGGATGCTGACCAAGTACCTGACCAAGCGCCTTCTGCAGGGACCACCGAAATCCACTCCACCTTTGGTCCACGCGGATTGGCCTTCCTTCGTTCGCGAGGGACCTCGTGCACCGTATAGGTACCACATCAACCGCCGAAATAAGGACGCACCGCTGGTGGTGGCCGTCCACGGCTGGACATCGGGCGTCGCGCACGCTCGAAATCGCACCCAAGTCCTTGCAGATGCGGGTTTTCATGTGGTCTTGCTCGAATCATTGGGCCATGGATCGTCGCCATACAACGGGCCGTGGACGGCACATTGTGTTCTCGAGTGCCTTGAAGATCTTCTTGATGGATTGTTCAGCGACGATATTTGCCTCCCGATAACGGACTTGATCCTGCATGGCCACTCGCTTGGGGCCTACGTGGCGCTGCGTTCGCTCAAAGGCCGGCACGGTGGCACGGTTCAATCGCTTCTCCTTGAATCTCCAATGACACGATATTCGCCGATTTTTGACGAGGCCTTATCGAACCTAAGGTGGCCTCGGTGGGTGCCTGGTTTTCGAACCCGCCTCATAGCTCAATTGATGAAGCAATGGAATGTCATGCATCCAGACGTGTCCATTACGTCCATGTACGATGTGGACGTCCCCCAATGGGCCAAACCAGAGGTGCCTACGTTCGTGATGCAAGCCAGTCCGGATCGCAGGCTTGGATCGAGCCACCTAGAAGCGTTGCAAAGGTGCGTGCCACATCACCTTCTGGACGTTTGGCCGTCCGCGACACTTCGACATAGTGGGACCTCCGCTCACCCCGAGCGCGATGCAGCAATGATGGCTTGGCTGGAATCGAAAGGCTTCATTCCTCGCTGCTGAGGGCGGCTTGCTCTCGAGCGTACTCACGCATGTCTTCCACTTCATCCAACTCGTCCACGATTTCTTCACCAATGAGGGTCTCAAAGACGTCCTCCAACGTGACCGCTCCCTCGGTACCACCAAACTCATTGGTCACTAGAGCGAAATGCTGCTTACTTTCGAGGAAATGATCCAAAGCCTCCTCGACGCTTTGCTCGAAACCGATTCGCGTGATGGGTTGCATCAAATCGTCCATGGTCGCATCATGTTCGTCGTTGGATGAAGCGCGTAGGATACGGGAACGCAACACGAGACCGAGTACATCGTCTGAGCCGGCGCCTAGAACGGGCATACGGGAAAATCGGAGCACTGGCATGGATTCAGTCACCTCCAGAACCGTTGCATCGGCATTGACGGTTTGCATAACGGTTCGTGGCGTCATCACGTCCTTCACCAATATGTCCCTGAGCCGCAGAAGGTTGTGGATGATGGCTTCTTCATCCTCGTTGAGGACACCACGCTCCTCGCCTAGGTCGGCCAGGGCTGCAACATCGTCACGTGAGACGAGGTTCAACTCCCCTTTCGGGAGGACCCGCTTGAGAATCTGAATTGGAACAATGAGGATGGTCATGGACCACACCACAATGCGCAACAGCGATCCACACGGGCGAGCCAGCTGCTTCCAATACGCTGCACCAATGGTTTTTGGAACAATTTCTGACAGAAGCAGCATGGCAAGCGTGAGCAGAATGGATGCGAGCGTCAACGCACCATCGCCGTAGATGAGTTGGACCTGTGAGCCCACACCAGCTGCGCCCATGGTGTGCGAAATGGTGTTCAATGTGAGAATCGCGGTCAGCGGACCAACAGCATCGTCCTCTTTGAGTGCACTCCACAACTCACCTGTTTTCGATCCGTTGTTCCTCTCCACCGCCACCCAGGTCTGGGTGACAGACAGAACGACGGCCTCAAGAATGGAACATAGAAATGAGATGCCCAAGGCCAAAACCACATAGAACGTGAGCAGGCGGACGTCTCCGGTCCCTGTGGCGTTGATGGCGGGTCCGGCCGCCGCGAGCGCTTCGAGCACCATGATGTGGAGAGCCCCTGTCAGAGACGTGTCGAGCAAAGGTCCGTTGCTCATCAAGATGACGGAACCCCTCCGGCTCAAGAAGGCCTAAGTGATGGGGCCAAGAGCCGCGGTTCGATGAACGCCTCTGACCACGTGTTGATATGCGTGGCGTGGCCCTATGCCAATGGGCCGCTGCACCTTGGTCACGTGGCCGGTTGCTACCTCCCACCTGACATTCAGTACAGGTACGAACGCGCCAGAGGACGAAGGGTGCTGATGGTCTCCGGGTCAGATGAACACGGGACACCAATTACTGTAACCGCAGAGCGTGAGGGGATCTCGCCACAGGATGTTGTCGACCGATTTCATGCAATCAACACGAAGGCACTCGCTGACCTTGGCTGTGCTTGGTTTGAACACGTTGATCGACGGGGTGTGGATTACGGTGGTGCACTGTTTAACCGGACCAGCGACCGAGCCCATGCAGAACGTGTCCAGGCCAATGTATTGCAATTGGACAAAGCCGGATTGTTTGAACGACGGTCAACGCCACAGTTCTTCGAAGTTCACGACGGTGGAGGACGTTTTCTGCCAGACAGGTACGTCGAGGGCACTTGTCCTACCTGTGGGACTGAAGACGCTCGTGGTGACCAGTGTGACACATGCGGCGCGACGTACGAATCGATCGAATTGTCCAACCCCCGTTCCAAGATGAACCCTGAGCGAAAGATCGAAGTCAGGGAAACTGAACACTTGTTCTACCGACTCGATCGGTTTCAGACATCGCTGGAAGCCTTTGCAGCAGGATCGTCAAAGCGCTGGAAATCGAACGTTCGTGCGATGACGAAGCAATGGTTGGACATGGGGTTGCGTTCCCGTGCCGTCACCCGTGACCTTGCTTGGGGCATCCCCGTTCCCTTTGAGGACGAGGATTGGGACGGCAAGTGCGTCTACGTCTGGTTCGAAGCAGTGCAGGGATACCTGACCTGCGCCCAAATTTGGGCAGAGCGGCACGCGAATGAGCACAACATGGCACAAGATGCATGGAAATCGTGGTGGTGCGTTGATGATGAAGGCAACAGCCCACGGCATTTGTATTTCCTTGGCAAGGACAACATACCGTTTCACACGGTGATTTGGCCTGCCATTGTGCTTGGGTTGAACATGAGCATCAACGGCGTTGATGCGCCAACCTTGCCCCGACCAGGCGATCTCGCACTGCCGCACGACGTCCCGGCCATGGAGTACTTGATGCTCAGCGGTGGCCAGTTTTCAAAGTCCCGAAAACACGCCGTTTGGCTTCCGTCCTTCCTTGAACACCACGATCCGGACACCCTTCGTTACTACCTGTCCATCAACATGCCAGAAAACCACGATACGGATTTCACCTGGGAAGATTTTGTGGAGAAAATCAATTCTGAACTCATCGCTGCCTTTGGGAACTTCGCTCATCGGGTGCTGACCCTCACCGTCAAACTCCGTGAAGCAGGCCTTGGAGAACTCGCCGATTGGGAACGATCTGAGTCGTTGACAGAGGACATTCAATCTTGGCATGCTCAACATACAGCCGTGGGCGATTCGCTCGATCGTCATCGATTCAAAGAGGCGTTGCGGGGCGTCATGAACATTGCACAGCAAGGAAACGGTGTCGTCCAACGAGCAGCTCCTTGGGTGGCGCTCAAACCAGATGCCACATCTGACGTCAGAATAGCCTCGTTCGCCGGACTCGCGCTTGCTGCTCGAATGCTCAAGGGCATCGCGATCACGATTCAACCGTTCCTACCTGCGGCTGCCCAACGCCTATGGACCATGCAAGGCTACACGGGTGATGTCAGTGAAGCGTGTTGGGATGATGCTGTGAACATGAACGTTCCACTACCCGCATCAGTTGACCTACCTGTGCCTCTCTTTGAGCGTCTTGATCTCAAGGCCATCCTTGAACGCGAGGGGAAAGTAGCAGACGTGCAACAAGGGACTGAGCAACCTTCGGTCGGTAGCGTGAAGGGTGGTCGTCGTGCGAAGAAAAAGGAGACCAATAACATGGAACGAGAAGGCATTAGCACCATCGAATTTGATCAATTTATGGCCGTAGACTTGCGCATTGCAACGGTATCAGCAGTCGAAGAACACCCCAATGCAGACCGACTTTGGGTGGTCCAACTTGACGATGGATCTGAAGCGGGGCGAACCATTTGTGCTGGCCTTCGTGACATCTACACGGCAGAGGATTTGATGGGTCTTCAGGTGGTTGTCGTTGCGAACCTTGCTCCACGGAAACTCCGCGGTGTGATGAGTGAAGGCATGATGCTGGCAGCCGATGATGAGAATGGATGTGTTCGACTCCTCACCGTGAGTGACGCAATCACAAACGGCTCCCGCGTCCGTTAATCAGAGCCGTGAGCGCACAGCGTCCATGCACGCTCTTCCAAGAATACGAATTTCCTCTTCCATGTGCGGAAGCGCTTGGCGCATCGTCTCCCCCATGGTCTCTGGTAGTGCGTTCAAGTTGATGATGACATTGAACACGGCTCCTTTGGCGGCGGCAGTGGCCATCAGAGACGCCACACCTGCATCGCTTGCTGCGTTGCTGTTTCCATGCTCGGCCATGGCGAGTACGTGTGGTAATAATGCACAGGCTTGTTTTGCCGTTTCAAATGGGACCTCAGCAGCACCTAGCGTCGCAGCGCGGATGGCGTTTTTCCTGAATTCCTTCTCCTCTTCCGTGTTTTTTTGCAGTTTGAATGCCGTGACGACCTCATCAAAAGCATGGGCATCAGCATCGGCAAGTTCAGCCGCAACTGGCATCACATTTCGGGCTGCGGTTTTGGCATCCTGAGCGGCTTCATGGGCTTCGGCCCAGCGCTCGGAGTCAAGTGTCAAGTCAGCAACCATCGATAGAAGCGCAGCGGCTTGCCCCAGTGCCACAGCCGCAACGGTGCCCCCACCCGGCGTCGGATCGGACGATTTCACAGCTGCTTCAAACGCCGAGAGAGTTGTGTTGGCCCACGTCATGCGATGGCCTCCTCGAGCGCCAATTCAATGATTCTGCTGTTGGGATCAAAGGGCCCAAACGCGTCCAAGCCAAGACCACGAATGGCCGCTTGGACCCGGGCCTCATTCGTCGTTGCTTCAGGCGCGTACCACTCCCCTGCCTCGAGCATGCTCGCAAGTGGAACCAAGCCGACAATTTCACTCCCCGTGACCTCAAGTCCGTGATCAGCGGCCAGACTTTTGACGGTCTCAAAGGCATGCAGCAATCCACAAGCATCGGCATCGGTGAGGTTCATGCTGACTTGAGACATGTTGTGCTGCTCAAGGGTCACGCCCATCCCTTGGACGCTGTGAAGCATGCCTTTCACACGCAATGTTCGATTTCCATTTCGTGCAACAATGCGTCCGCTTCCCCGAATGATGGTACCGATCAATTTTGCGACGTGAGCATTCGTTTCGGGGACATTAACATTGTATGCGATCAGCACAGGACGGGCGCCATATGTGCAGCCACCACTTTTAGCCGCGGTATCGTTCCACGATTTCGGTCCAAAGTCTGGCCATCTTGTTTCCGTATGTGGTGTTGTCCCACCTGGGTCCAACCTCTGTTGGAGCCCTTCATACTCACCTTTCCGCAGGTGTGAGAGTTTTGCTCGAGCGGGGTGGGTTGCGCTTGCTCCGTAGAGGAAGGTCGGAGCGCCGCTTTGCTCAGCGACAGATTGGGCCACGTTGGACGCAAGCGCCGCACATGCTTCCATGTCAATCCCCCGAATCGGGATGAATGGGCACACGTCCACTGCCCCAAGTCGTGGATGTTCTCCTGCGTGATCTCGCATGTCAATTCGACGAATCGCTTCAATGCTGAGCAATGTCGCTGCCTCGGCAACGGCTTCGGGTTCACCAGCCATCGTGATGACGGTACGGTTGTAGTCAGCATCTGGTTCAACGCTCAGGACAGAACAGCCCACAACGTTGGCGGCTTCAACAACGGCGTTGATCAAGTCGAGGTCGCGGCCTTCAGAGATGTTCGGGACACACTCCACCACAGCGTCCATGTCCGCTGGCTCTGCCTCAGCCGTCCTTGAACGTTGGCTGCTTCACGCATAGAGATGCGTCGGGTCCTTGCGCGCGCCTGCATGGGCACGCTTTTCCGCAATTTTTGCGACCGCATCTTTCAGATCCTGTTGCCGTACTTGACCACGACCGTCACGGATCGCAATCATACCAGCCTCCACACACGTGGCTGCGAGTTCAGCGCCGGAGAAGCCTTTGGTTGAGCCAACGATGGAACCCACATCAACGCGCCGTGTTGACATGCCTGAAAGGTGCAGGTTTAGGATGGCTTTGCGCCCTTCGTCCTTTGGCAAACCAATTTCGATGACGCGATCAAAACGACCGGGACGAAGCAAAGCATCGTCAAGGATATCCGGCCGGTTGGTCGCCGCGACGATTTTGACGTCATCCAGTTGATCGAAACCGTCGAGTTCAGCCAACAACTGCATCAACGTTCGCTGCACCTCACGGTCGCCGCTGGTGGATCCGTCAAGACGCTTGGCCCCAATGGCATCAATTTCGTCAAGGAAAATGATACTCGGGGCCTTTTCCTTTGCAAGAGCGAAGAGCTCCCTGACCAAACGACCGCCTTCACCGATGTACTTCTGAGCCAGCTCACTGCCGACCATTCGAATGAATGTGGCCTCTGTCGAGTTGGCCACAGCTTTGGCCAGTAGCGTCTTACCGCAACCGGGTGGGCCGACCAATAGCACGCCTTTGGGGGGTGTTACGCCGACCTTGGTGAACAAGGTTGGATTGTTGAGCGGGAGTTCCACCGCTTCCTTCACGAGGTTGATCTCTTCCTCGAGCCCTGCAACATCTGCGTAGGAGATGTTCGGCGCCTCGATCATTTCGGCACCGCTGACCATGGGATCCCACGCGTCGTGCAACAATTCGATGATCGCCAGGCTGTCTTGATTCATCGCCACCCGGGCTCCAGGCCTCAGTTTGTCCGCATCGAGGCGTTCGTTGACCGCCACTTGAAACACCGTGCCGTTGGATGATTTGACGATGGCTGTGCGCGGGCCCAGCATGTCCTGTAGCGTACCGACGATCATTGGCGGACTCTTGAGATGCGCAATTTCGTCTTCGAGCCGCGTGGCCTTCTTTCGCAAAGCACGAATATCCCCCTCCAAGGCGTGGCGAGTGTGATTCAGATCCTTTGCTTGTTCCTGGAGGCGTCGGATGTTTCGCTCCATTTCCACGAGGTCATCGGACTTACCGACTTCTCCACGCGGCCCGGCATCCACTTCGGACATGGTTGTGCACTTGCTCCACGGTATAAAAAATCGAAATGTGGAGCCGGAAGCCGTAAGGCCCCCCTTGCCATGCATGGAGCATGGGAGAATGCGAAGTGTGTGGGGCGATGAACGTCGGGACACGCACCGTTCCCATGGGGCGGACGCAGGTGTCCGCTTGCCACCGTTGTGCAGAACGACTCGGAGCTGGCGAGCGCAATCTAGCCCCGGGCTTGGCACAAGCCTCACGGAAATCAGCCGCGCCACGCAAACAGAACACGCGTGGACTGATGCGTCGATCCGAACGCGTGTTGGCAGATGACTTCGGCCAACGCATCAGAAAAGCGAGGGCGAACAAAGGCTGGAGCCAAGAAGAACTAGCGCGCAAAATGTCTGAGAAAGTGAACGTTGTAAAATCAAGCGAATCTGGCCGCCGGCCGACGGATGCGGTCATTTCCAAGTTTGAGCGCGTCCTTTCCGTGACGTTGATGGAAGAATACGCGCCTGAAGAGCACCGCCAACTTGGTGGAAGTGGCGGTGGTGGATACACACTGGGAGACTACCTTAACGGAGCGCGGTGAGCCTTGTCACCCGTACCAGTGCATGCCATCTGGCTCGCTCAAGACGACCCGAAAAAAAACACCGCTGTCCGCTCATCCAAGCGTGGTGATCTCGTCCTTCACAAGGACCTGCGACGCATACCACGACGTGGTGTACTGTTGAACCCACTCTGTGGCAAAGTCTTCGGCCCTGAGGATCATTCACGTTTCGACGCTGGGTCACTTGTCGCCTTGGACTGCAGTTGGGCTCAAATCGATGCGTCTGTGGCTTCCATTGAACGTCGAACTAGTTTGACCCACCGTATGCTGCCAATTCTTCTGGCGGCCAACCCTGTTAATTGGGGAAAACCCGGCCGTTTGTCAACCATCGAAGCCATCGCTGCCACCTTGGTCTTGGCAGGTCATGATGAACAAGCCGAGCACATCCTCGGTTGCGTCCGGTGGGGCATTCGATTCCTCGAGCTCAACGCTGAACCCCTCGAAGCGTATGCATCCGCCCGTTCATCGGCCGAGTTGATCAACCTCCAGTTCGAATTTTTTGACATCGACCCGGAGGTACAAGCATGACATCGAAACAACGCCTCCCAATTTTGAGGCGTGAAGACGGCCGATTCGTACCTGCCGCCGATGATTTTGCTCACGAGGTTCGCATCACACTTGCTTCAGAGGTGGGTCACGTTGTGGGTCTGCTCGCCACCCCTCAAGATTTGGAGGCCCTCGCCGTCGGACATGCACTCTCCGAGGGTTGGTGGGACGGACAGGGCGCGCTTCTTTGCGTGGAGGTGCACAAGGATGGAGATGGTTACACCGCGATGCTGCAAGGCGCCGGCACATGGGGGCCCATACGTGAATCTCGACTCATTCACCCATCCTGCGGGGGCTGTGGCGATGATATGGCATCGCCACAACCAGGAAATCGTTTGATGGCTGAAGATCACCTTGAGCCAGCTCTTCTGACCACGTTCTTGCTGGACATGAAGTCGAAGCAACCCATGTTCCAAGCGACAGGCGGGGTACACGCCGCTGCGTTGGTGTCGAATGTCGACCAATGGGTTCTGATGGAAGACATCGGCCGTCACAGTGCCGTGGACAAGGCGATTGGGGGTTGGTTGCTTCGCGAACCCACGGCACGGCCCGCAGCATTGCTCTTGTCTGGTCGGTGCGGCTGGGATTTGATGGCAAAAGCCGTGCGGGTCGGTATCAAGCAGGTTGCTTGTGTTGGTGCCATGTCTGGAGCTGCGGCTCAACTTGCGCGAAACCATGGTATCCTTGTGATGGGCTTCGCGACCGCGTCGAACCCACAATTCGTCGGCCCTTGGCCGACGAAGGACGCAAAGTCTTGAATCACCTTCAGTGAGGCACTGAACATGGGACGTCATCCAAGCCATACTCCGGATGACACAAACCCGCTACGGGTAAAGCCCCCAAAGAAGCGGGCAGCAGGCATGCCGGCCGTTCTCTCAAGTGCACAGCACGGTTTGAATCGGATGGGTGTCCGTAGAACATGGAAGACACTCCGCACGGTCAACCAACATGGTGGATTTGATTGTCCAGGATGCGCCTGGCCGGACCCCGAGCATCGTTCAGGGTTCGAGTTCTGCGAAAACGGTGCGAAGGCCGTTGCGGAGGAAGCCATGGCTGCGCGTTTTACACCGGAGCGGTTTGCGGCAAAATCAATTTCGACGTGGGCTGAACTCAGCGATTACGAGTTGGGTGGCCTCGGACGCCTCACTTCCCCTATGATCCGTCGCTCGCAGGAAGACCATTTCGAATCCATTTCGTGGGAGGCGGCTTTGGACATGGTTGCTGAGCGACTCGTTGACCTCGATGATGCGGATCGCGCTGTGTTTTACACTTCAGGACGGACCAGCAACGAAGCGGCATTCTTGTACCAACTGATGGTCCGGAGCCTCGGCACAAACAACCTGCCTGACTGTTCAAACATGTGCCATGAATCGAGCGGTAAAGCCCTTGGAAGCACCATCGGTATCGGTAAGGGAACGGTACGTCTGTCTGACTTCAATGAGGCTGATCTGATCATGGTGATCGGCCAAAATCCCGGGACGAATCATCCTCGTATGCTCACCGCACTCCGAGATGCGAAGCGCAACGGCGCTCGAATCATCCACGTGAATCCACTCCCCGAGGCTGGCCTTGAGCGATTCAAACACCCTCAGGATTACATGAAATTGGATTTGTTTGACGATCAACTCGCAGACCTCCACCTTCCAGTTCGCATCGGAGGTGACGCTGCACTCTTCCAAGCGCTGCAACACCTTGCCATTTCACACGGTGCTGTGGACACGGCTTTTGTCGACGCTTCCACAAGAGGATATGATGCTCTGGTGGAGGCACGACAAGACATTGACTGGAGCCGCATCACCTCCGATACGGGCTTGGAGAAGCCCCTCATCGAATTGGCATCAACCATGCTCAACGAAAGCAGGGCAACCATCGCCTGTTGGGCCATGGGTTTGACGCAGCACCGGAACGGCGTCGCAGTAATCCAAGAGGTCGTCAACCTCCTTCTGCTGGGTGGGCACATCGGCCGAAGCGGTGCAGGGTTGTGCCCGGTCCGTGGGCACTCGAACGTTCAGGGCGACCGTACGGTGGGTATATGGGAAGCACCAAGCGACGCTTTTCTCAATAAAATGGAAGAAGGCACTGGAGTAACCATGCCAAGATCGCACGGCTACGACGTTGTCCATGCAATCCGCGCGATGGAAGACGAACGCGTTGATGTGCTGATGGCTATGGGGGGGAACCTCGTTTCCGCTGCTCCTGATACGGATCGGACCGCGGCCGCCATAGGAAAAGTCGGGCTCGTTGTCCATGTATCAACCAAACCTAATCGCTCACATCTGATACCAACCCAAGGCGATGTGGTCATCTTTCCATGCCTTGGACGAACAGAACTCGACCAACACAATGGGGCTTCACA
>PCBQ01000080.1 GCA_002731395.1 Methanobacteriota archaeon | reverse complement strand
CACGCTGATCGTGCCCAGGAACGGCCATCACAGCCCCGGTTCCATAGGATGCGATGACGAAATTGCCGAACCACATCGGAATGCGTTCTCCGGTCAGCGGGTGAATCACGTGAAGGCCAGAGAAGATGCCTTTCTTCTTCTTCATCTGCTTGATGCGGTCGAACTCAGACAGCAGCGCCACCTCATCACGAAGGTCACGCCAGGCCGCTTCCTCCGGACGACCAGCCATCAGATCAGCGGCCATCGGGTGCTCGGGGGCCATCGTCAGGAAGGTCACGCCAAACAAGGTGTCCGGACGTGTGGTGAAGACGCGAACCTCGCCGAGATTGTCCTCGAGCTGAAAGGCGATTTCCGCGCCTTCAGAGCGACCCAGCCAATCCTTCTGAAGCAAGGACACGTGTTCTGGGAAGTCGATGGCGTCCAGCCCGTCGACCAATTCCTGAGCGTACTTGGGCAGGTCGAGGAACCATTGACTCATGTCCTTTTGGATCACTGGGCCGTTGCATCGCCAGCACCGGCCCGCTTTGACCTGCTCGTTGGCCAGCACGGTGGTGCACGGCTCGCACCAGTTGACAGGAGCCTGTTCGCGATAAGCCAAGCCTTGCTCGAGGAATTTCAGGAAAAACCACTGGTTCCACCGGTAGTAGTTGGGGTCATGGCTCTTCACCAATCGGCCCCAATCGTAGGAAAAGCCCATCCGCTTGATTTGCGCGGTGATGCTGGCCATGTTTCGCTCGGTGATGTCGTGAGGATGACCTCCTTCTTCGATCGCAGCGTTTTCAGCGGGCATACCAAAGGAATCGAATCCCATGGGGTACAGCACATCGAAACCGCGCATCCGCTTGTAACGGGCCACAGCATCCCCGATGGAATAATTCCGAACGTGCCCCATGTGCATCTTGCCCGAAGGATAGGGGTACATCTCGAGGCAGTAGAAGGTCGGGCGTTCGCCATTGTTGGGGGCGATGAACACGCCTTCCTCGTCCCAGCGGCGCTGCCACGCCACTTCATCGACGCGAATCGGTTCGTCGCTCATGGACCGTCCTCGGGCCGTCCGAGCCGCGCTATGGACTTGAAACCAACCGCCTAGGAGCGGCGTTCCATGTCGGTCCGCTCAAGAAGGTAAATCGCCTCGCGCGTAAGCACGTAACGGGAGCGTACGCCCATCTTTTGCTTCTCCACCAGACCGTAGCGTTCCAAAGTGCGGAGATGATGGGAGATGAGTTGCTGGCTTCGCTCCAGCCGTCGAGCAAGTTCAGCCTGCGTTGGGAAGTCGCCCATCAAGCCGTCATCGTCGAGCATGGTCAAGATGCGCCCTTGCAAAGAGTTGGGGTCCATCGAGAGTGGGGGGACAGGGAGCTGATCTTCAGCAATCCCTGGATGAAGGTCCCGTGTGAGGGGGTAAAACCGGATGAGACGCCCGTCCTTTCGCCGCCAGATTTGCTCTTCGCGTTCAAGCACGCGAAGGTGGTGGGTGGTTTGCCCGTTGGACAGATCCAGCGCACCCATGAGCGCACGGAAGTGGCACCCTGGGTTGGCCTGAAGGTACCCCATGATGCGTCCACGTTGGAAGCGTCCGTCTGTGGTCTCCTTGGTTCGTCCGATGAAACCGATCAGCCACAAACCTGCTGAGGAAGCGGGCAGACGCCACGCTTCGTTGGTCAGGAATGCGGTCGCGAGGAGACCGAGGATGGACGTGGACACCACGGTGGCAACCACCGCTGTTGGGGTGAGGATTTGACCGTCGCTTGGCGCTTCAACGACCGCTTCAGGTCCGTCTTGCGTCGAGGTCCCTTCCGCTTGGGCGGGTGTGGACATCCGCTCCTCTTGCACCTCGAGGATGATTATCGGCGTCGCGTCAACGCCGGCACATGCAGGCGCTTCATCTGCATCTTGCACGGTGTAGATGCCCCTCAGGTCAGCCCGAGGAGCCCAGTTGGCGATAGTTGCGCTGGACAGGGCCAAGTACGACGAAGGGCCCGTTTGGAGCACCCAACAGGCCTCGCCGGAGGCTTGCAGACCAATCCACGCACCCATCTCGGTTCTGGTCGGTGCATCGGGTACGGCGGCATCGTCGCCGTCGGACGCATCCTGATCCTGAACACCCACCGAGAGAGACGCAACGTGCGCCACCGGCCGAGCAGCCTGCAACTGGAATTCCATGGCGTAGGTACCGTCGGTCAATGCGTCACCTTCGGAGGTGGTGAGCATGAAACCGCCCATGTCCAAACGCAGCACCGCGTCCGTGGATGGAAGGTGATACTGGCGGCCATGCCGTCCTTCACACCCGACCATCTGATCCAGCAGGACCGACCCCTCATCGTCGTAGAGGATCATCCGACCGGAGCAGACGCCTTGCAGCACAAGGTCGGTGGCGCCTTCCTTCGGGTGAACGTCGATGTGCAGCGAAGGAAGCACTTCCTCGTCCTGTTCGAGCCAAGCCTCAATGGACAGCCCGTCGTCGGACGCGCACCCCTCGGCTTCTTCGTGTTCCACCGTCACGGTGGTGGCGGCGCTCAGGGCAAGGTCATCGGATCGGGCGACGATGGCGTAACTCCCGCTGGGCACCGTGCAGCCCTGAGCGTCAACAAGGCTCCACCCAAGCCCTTGGAAATCGAGGTGCTCTCCTGCGTCGATGGAACGACGGTCGTCGAGGTCGATGCAAGGTGCGTTCCATCGGCTGTCGTACACCACGTGGCCTGTCGCATCCGCCGCCCACCAATCCGCACGGCATGTCGTCGTCGTGTCAATGACGAGATCGTCTCCCCCAAGGTTGCTGATTCGCATGGTCGGTTGAACGATTTGTCCAGTCCTGTACGCATCAGCGCCATCAAGTCGAAGCGAGAGGCTGAGGTCGCCGGTGCCGGTTTCATGCCCGTGCGGCATGTGTTGCACTGTTCGCTCGCCAGATGGCGTGGACAGCATGAATGTCCCTTGGTCGTCGAGGTCCTCTGCACCGAGGGTGATGGCGGTCACCAAACGGACTTCCCAAGGCGCCAAGGCCTCAGCTTCATTCTGACAGGAGGCAAAAGGAGCCCAATCAGAGCTGACGAGGTGCAACGTGCACGCCTCGGTCGGCCACTCCAAGGGCGTGGGTCCTGCGTTTCGCCAACGCAGGAGGAGAACTTCACCCTCATCGGCGACCTCGGAGCGCTGCACGCTGATGCCTTCCAGAAGGAGGGCTTCAGGCCACGCAACGGAACGCTGTACGTCAACCGAAGTGCTTGCCGAGGCGCCCGAGGCAGGATGGAGCACGCGCACATCGTAGGTCCCGGTGGAAAGGTCCAGTTCAGCGGCATCGACCGTGAACGACGCTTGCAGGGCCTCATCGCCCGGAGCCAGTCGTAGGCCGCGTTCTTGACCACGGCACGCTTGCGTGCCGTCGACGACCGTTATGCCGTTCGTATCTGCAATGGAGAGCACCAGCCCGCACGAGGGGTCTGTGGTGGTGTCCACCGTTTCAGCAGTTGGATTGACCAACCCAGCGGCGAGGGTGAGCACGTTGCCATCGGTCAACCACGGCCGATCCAGCGGGTTCACGTCGAGCGCAACGCGGAGGCCGTCGTCCTCCTCGGCAGAGACCGTGCCTGCGAAGGGCATGGCGACGAGCATCGCCAACAGAACGAGGGTCAGCGCCCCGCGCCCACGCTGGTTCATATGTGGTGAACACTGCTCTCCCTTGAAAGGGCAGCGGTTCCTGAGCGAGCCATGCCCGAGCCAGAAGCCACCCTTGTTCACGCCTCCCCGGGGTGCGAGGTGCTGCAGGCACAACTTGGCGGTTGGGACAACCTCAACCACCTCATCGTCTGCACGGCCACCAAACACGCGGTGGTGGTGGATCCTTTCGATGCAGCATATTGGTTCGAAGTCGCCAATTCCCGTGGCCTGCACCTCGTCGGAGCGTGGCTGACCCACAGCCATTGGGACCACACCAAAGGTGTTGAAGAGGCCATCAAGCGCGGAGGAGTCGGATTCGAAGTCGTCGTTCATCAAGCGGAAGCAGAGCGGGGTTGGGAAGGACCGCACACACGAACCCTGAACACTGCGCCTCATGTGGCCACGGCCCTTCACGTCGGAGAACTGACCTTCGAAGCCGTCCGAACGCCTGGGCATACTCCGGGCCATCTGACCTTCCTCGGCCACGGTATCGTGATTTCAGGCGACTGTCTGTTCTTGGGACGATGCGGTCGGGCTGACTTGCACGGAGGAGATCCAGCGGCCTTGCGCGCCTCGTTGTTGTACCTCCGAGGCAGGATGCAAGCCCTACCTCGCGATTGGGTTGTGCTGCCGGGTCACGCCTACGAACTGGCAGACGGGCGTGTACCTCATCACCTCACACTGGCCGATGTCCTCATGGGAAACGAAGCCATGGCCGCCCTCGATTCTGACGAAGCGTGGGCTGCGCTGCCTTTCCTTGCGTTTGACGACGCGCTGGCGCGTCGTGCTCGCGGTCAAAGCTGATCCAGGTCGGGCATGCTCGGCATGGACGAACGTTCGGCTTCGGCTTGCTGTTGCTCGTATTGCTGCCATTGAGGCACCGGGGCAGCTGCACCTTGACCGGTCCATCCGAGTGCCCTTGCCTCATCGAGTTGGCCTTGCGCCACGTAGTAGTTGATCCACTCTTGACGGCGCTCTTCTTCTTCGTCGAAGGCCGCGTTGGACAGTTTCTCGTTCTGCCGGGCTACGAGAACCGCCTTTCGGCCGGCGTTGCGGGCGATCATGGCCAGCGCTACGGCCGCGAGCATCAGGCCGACAACACCTACCAGCACGAGCGTCAGCGTGTCGATTTGGGCACCAATGTCCCCTCCACCAAGCGAGGCGTCACCGTCACCGTCATCCTGCGGTGCCGTGATGGTGCAGGTGACCTGTCCGCGGACACCGACCTCGATGCTCGGGTCGTAGGGGCATGGGTCGGCGTCATCCGAAGTGCCGTCATCATCCGCATCTGGGCAACCGAAGGTGTCGTCGGTTGAGGTCCCGAAGATCTTCCTGCAGCCGTCCGATTGGTAGGCGTCAAGGGTGATGTTGTCACCATATCCGTCGCCGTCGAAGTCAAGTTGCTGAGAGACACGCAGCGGGAAAGCGTCAGGAAGGTTGCCGGTTGGGTTGTCGCCCCGTCCATCACCGTCCCGGTCCGACCATTGCGTCACGTCGCTGGGGAATGCATCGCCTTGCTCTTCGCGGAGCATCAGGAACATGCCTGGATTGTCTTCGTCTTCCACCGAGACCATCTCGAAGAGGTAATTATCGCCGCGGCCGTCACCGTCGCTGTCCTTCCACTGGAGTCCATCGTCCGGGAAGACGTCGTCCACGTCAGCCCAGCCGTCAAAGTCCGCATCTGGGCAACCAAGGCGACCTGACTGGTTGGACCGGCCGTACTCGTCTACGCAGGCGTCGCCTCCACTGACCGCGTTGTTGTCACCGTACCCGTCCCCGTCGGTGTCGTTCCACTGGAAGGGGTTGTTCGGGAAGGCGTCGACGTTGTCCATGTAGCCGTCAGCATCGCTGTCCGGGCAGCCGCGGCTCAGCGGCGCTTTCGAGCTTCCTGGCAGCGTGGGACAAACGTCACCAGACTCGGAAACGCCATCGCCGTCTTCGTCAACGAAGTTGTCTCCAAAGCCGTCGCCGTCGGTGTCCTCCCACTGGAGGGCATCGTTCGGGAACCGGTCGCCGTTGGTGCCGCTGGGGTTGTCACCATAGCCGTCACCGTCGGTATCGGCCCACTGGCTGGAATCGTCCGGGTACAGGTCAGGGTTGTTGCCGTCAGGGTTGTCGCCACGGTTGTCACCGTCGCGATCTGCCCATTGAGTGCCGTCGTCCGGGAAGGGTTCCCCAGCGTTGGACCAGCCGTCACCGTCACGGTCAGCGCACCCAAACACGTCTCCTTCCGAGGTCCCTGCTTGATTTGGACACGCATCTGGCTGGTTGCCGCTTTCGTTGTCACCGTATCCGTCGCCATCGGAGTCACACCACTGCGTGGCATCGTCCTTGAAGGCGTCTGCACCCGTGCACTCGCTGTTAGGGCCCCAGTCCTCGGTCGGGTCCGACCAACCATCGCCGTCGCTGTCTGGACAACCCAAACGGTCCCAGAAGGAATCACCGACCACGTTTGGACAGCCGTCTGAGGTCCCAGAGTTTGGATTGTCCCCGATGCCATCACCGTCGGCGTCAGACCACTGCGTACGGTCGAGGGGGAAGGCATCGGGCATCGTGGCGCCGGGGAGGCGCTCACCCGGCCAGTGAGGCGCACGGTTTGCAGTCCAAGCTGGATTGTCGTAATTGTCACCGTACCCGTCGCCGTCCGTGTCGTTCCACTGCTGCGGATCCATAGGGAAGGCGTCTCCGCGCTGATTGATGTGCAGCTGGCTGCTTTGGTTGATGTCGTACAGGTAGTTGTCGCCATAGCCGTCTTGATCGGCATCGGCCCACTGTTCGGGGTTACCAGGCCAGACGTCTGCTCCGTCGAGGATGCTCCATCCTCCATCAGGATCAGAATAGCCGTCGCCATCGGTGTCCAAACAGCCGTAACGGTCCATGTTGGAGGTCCCGGGGGTGCTCACGCAGGCATCGGGTTGTGTGGCAGGCGCGGGGTTGTCCCCGTAACCGTCGCCGTCAGAATCGTTCCACTGGCTGCCGTCGGAGGGGAAGGCATCGACGATGCCGTCGCCTTGGTCCGTGGAATTGTAGCCGTCGTTGTCCTCGTCGATGTCGGCGTACCAGAAGTAGACGCCCTCGTCCCCTCGGCCGTGGGCGGTCACGAAATGGGTGCTGTCTGGACTCCACGAGAGGCCGTAGATGATGCCGCAATTGTTCGATCCACCAAAGCCTGTGCAGCCACCTGGTCGAGGCCCGGTGAAGTTGTCGATCATTCCACCGGTCGTCGTCTCGGCGATGTAGGTCGTCACGGCGTCAGCGCCGTACCAGTACATCCCCGCGGCAATGTGTCGGCCGTCCGGGCTGAATTCAATGGAGGCGCAGGAGGTGGTGGTTTGGTAGCCCCAGGCCACGCTCCACGACGATCCCGTGTATTCGTACATGTCCAAACTGGCAGAACTCCCTTCCCAACCGCCGCACATGGCGATGTAATTGCCATCGGGCGACCATGCAATGTTGTTGATGGCTGCCGGCGGGCTGCTGACGCTGCTCATGGTCTGCTGAGAGGTGACGTTTGACACGTAGAAATCACCGTTACCCGCCAACGCGATGAATTGCCCGTCGGGAGAGAAGGCAGAGGCGTAGAAACGGTCCTCACTGTTCGGGTTGAGGCTGTGCAGGTTTGAGCCGTCCGACAACTGAATGAGGAGGACCTGACCGTTCGTTCCACTGTTGCCCGATCGGCCGATGGACACCGCGACAAGGTCGCTGTCCGGATTGAAGGTCACGTCGTAGACGTAATCGCCACTGCCCACGTCAACGCTGATGCTCCCGTGGACGGAGGTCATGTTCGAGGCGTAGTAGATCTGTATGGTGTCGTCATCCAGTCCTGCAGCGATGTACTGGCCGTCAGGGGACCAGTCGACGCTGGTGACGTCTCCCCCAGAAATGGCGTTGGCTGAGCGGACGTTGGTGTGGGTGGTCGCGTTCCACACGCGGACGAAGCCGTCCGAGGCGGCGGTGACAACGTGCGTGCCATCGGGCGAGTAGTCCACATCGAAGTAATCGCTGCTGGATGAGATGGTTTGGATGTTCGTAAAATTCGGGTTGGAGATGGTCCATCCGTCGTTGAGGTCCGAGGTGCCGTCGCCGTCGGTGTCCGGGCACCCGTCGCGGTCGACGGTGGAGGTCCCGTACGCGTACGGGCAGGCGTCGTTGGCGTCTTCCACACCGTCACCGTCGATGTCCGCGGCCGATGCAAGCAGCGTCATGGGAAGCAAGGCCAGAACCATCATGCCCGTGAGAAGGACAGCACGACCGCGGTGCGCTCGAAGAGTGGTCATGGCCATTGGATGTCGACCAATAAAAAGGCGTTATGGTGTTCTTGTGCACTCTAAGGCGCCACGATTCAGACAAAGCCTTGAACAAAGGACGGCAAGCAAGGACTGTGGCCACCGACCTGCCGAAGGTGTCTGTGGCGGTCCAAGATCGCATCCTGCTCCATCTTTTGGAACATCTGGAGCATGCGGATCGCTTCGTGGTTCCGCACGCCGTCACCCGCGATGGCATCGCCGAGGCGTGCGCACTCCATCCACCAAACGTGAGCCGGGCCATGCGTACCCTCAGCCGAGACGCCAGGGTCAGCGAACACCTTCGCAGCGTTGAAGGCGAAGAGCGGCGAAGAAAAACGTGGCAATTGACGGACACTGGAACAAAGGCAGCAGAGGTACGTGCTGACGAGCTGCGCCAGACGATGGTTCTGCTGCGAGGAAAAGACGGTCAACTCCTCGAAGTCCCCGCCCACGAGGCGCGTGAACGCCTCAATGCAGACATCGGACTGCTTCATGTCCTGATGCACGCTCAGCACGAAGGGGTGTTGACTTACGGCGACATCCGCTTCGGGCTCATCCGTCGAAAGGGACGCGACGACGGCGGCAACCCGCCACCCGGACGTCTCACCATGATGGCTGGTGCTCACGCCACTTACCACACGTCACCGCCGACCACCAGGAGGGTAAGGGGTCGAGAACACGAGCGTGCCATCCTCGACACGTGGTATGAGGCGCGCCGACCGGCCATGCTCGTCCATGGCATCGCTGGTATCGGAAAGTCCACGCTCGTGGCCAATTGGCTTGATGCCATACAAGCCAACGATCAGCAGCTCTCAGTGTGCTGGTACCCATGCCAACCATGGGACACCGTCACAGGCCTCGCCGTCAGCCTGCTGCATCGCTTTGGCATCGACGACCGACACGATCCCTACGACCTGATGTCCACCCTGCCGTTGCAACCCGGTGCTCAACTCAACATCGACCTCTGGCGACGACGCTTGCTGGCCTACCTCACCGACGCCCGGACCATCCGCGACCGGTTCGAATCAACACGACGTGGCCCTCCGCCGTATTGGCTGGTTGTCATCGACGATGCACATCATCTCACGGCCCAAGGTGAAGCCTTCTACGGCGCTTTGCTTTCCTTAGCAGAAAAAACACCAGTGCGGTTGTTGTTCATTTCAAGACGGACCATGCAATTCTACGATCAGCGTGACGTCCACACACGCGACGTCATCCGTGAACTGCCGCTGGAAGGACTTCCCTTGGACGTGGTGGAACGATGGTTGGAAGATCTCGCCGGGGACGTGGCGTCTCCCGAAGACGTGCTCGAACGAACTGGAGGCCACCCACTTGCCCTTGAGTTGTTGGAGCTTTACGGTGACGTGATTCACGGGGACTGGTTGCGCTTCTTGGATCAGGAAATCCTGTCAGCTTTACCGGACGGTGAACGAGACATGCTGGCCACACTGGCTTCAGCCAACGCACCTGTACCTTGGCCTCGTTTGGCTGAAGCCATCGGGTGGGAAGGTGTACCCCCCCAGCATTTGATTGACCACGGTTTGTTGTTGGACCTGAGCGACGGTATGTGGTTGCATGAGGCGCTTCGTGAGCGGCTTTTGCGTGAAGTGGGGAGCGCGCAAGAGGCACGTCGGAACGCGCTTGGCGCTTGACTCAGAATTCAGCGCCTTCGCCGAAGGCGTCGGCCATGGCGCCGTCGATCCATGCGAGGACCTTGGCCTTGGGAAGGGCACCGGTTTGGCTGCCCATGAGGTCGCCGTCCTTGTAGAGGTACATGGCGGGGATGCCTCGCACGCCAAGTCGCGCCGCATGCATGGAATCTGTGTCGGTGTTGACTTTGGCGATGGTAATGTCGCGCTCGCCAGCCACCTGCTCAAGCACGGGCCCGAGGGCTTTGCAGGGGCCGCACCACGGCGCCCAAAAATCAACGAGCACCCATCCTTCTCCGACGGTTGCTTCGTATTGGCTGTCCGAGATGGAAACGACTTCTCCCACTCTGCTCACCTGAGTTCCCCTCAGGCAAGGGTCCTATGAGGCTTTGTCCCGGACAGGAGCGAACGCTCATGTGCGTTGGTCGCCCCGTCGATGCATGGCGGACGTGGTCATCGCGCCCTCGGTGCTCACGGCAGACTTGGCCGATCTGGCCACCTCATGCCACGAAGCGGTTGATGCAGGTCTGGAATGGCTCCACTTGGACGTCATGGACGGCAACTTCGTACCGAACCTGACCTTCGGCCCTCCCGTGATTCGAAGCCTCCGGGCTGCTTTGGGTGACGGTCCAACCTTTGATGCTCACCTGATGATCAGCAACGCAGAAACCTGCTTCCAAGATTACATCGATGCCGGTTGCGACCACCTCAGCGTGCACGTCGAAGCGGTCACGCACCTGCACCGCTTGCTCCACGCCATTCGAGACGCTGGGGCCGGCGTCGGCATCGTCCTGAACCCGGCCACACCGGTGGAGGCTGCCCTCGAAGTGCTCGAAGACGTCGACTTGGTCTTGGTGATGAGCGTCAACCCGGGCTTCGGTGGCCAATCCTTCATCCCGAACGTCGAGGGAAAAGTACGCCGGTTGGCCAAGGCCATCGCCAAACAAGAGGCCGCAGGCGGCCGGGCGGTCCAACTCCAAATCGACGGGGGCGTCAAATCCCACAACATCGCCAAACTGCGAAGTTGGGGCGTCACCAATGCCGTGGTGGGTTCAGGCTTGTTCAACAAGCGCGCCTCTGTCGCTGAAAACCTGGCCGAAATTACCGCTGCTCTTCAGGCCTGAGGGATCTGGATGCGCGTTTTGGTGCTCAGCGGGATGCACCCGCTTCCGACCAACATCGCACGGGGGACCTTTGTTGCCGACCACGTACGCTTGCTTCGTGACGCGGATCACGACGTGCGTGTCGTCAACCCCTTACCGAGGATGTTGCAGTATCAAGAAACGCGCCGCTCGACCTTGGCTGGGGTCGCAAAAGCACCAGCAAAACATGCGTTTGACGGTGCCGAAGTGCTCGTTCCAAAGTATTGGGGGCTTTCCAATCAAGCCTCTGCATGGTTGACGGCATCGAGCATCCGGCGGCGGGCTTCTCTGGTGCAGCGTTGGCTCGGCGATTGGGAGCCTGAGGTGGTCGTGGTCCACGCGCTCTGGCCAGTGGGGAACCTGGCCTTGGCGTTGTCCGAGGCATGGAAAATCCCGTGCATTGGCGTGGTCCACGGTTGGGATTTGGACGTCGGCCTTGCACATCGTGACGTGGGCCCACGACTGCGACGCATGATGGCTGCCCTCGACCGCTTGGTGCTCGTCTCTGAAGAGCAGCGCCAGCACCTCGTTGGGGTCGACGGTCCTGACGCCAAAGTGATTCCATGCCATGTGCCTGTCGAGGACGACTGGCTTCAACCCATGACGTCTTGGCGCGGGCGCTGGCGACGTGACCGCCTCGATGTGTTGTTCCCTGCAGACCCTCGTCGGCCAGAAAAAGAGCATTACCTTGCCCTTGAGACAGGCCGTGAGTTGGAAACACGCGGATGGGTGGTGGGCATGACGACGTTGCGCCAACAACCTCGCCCCATCGTTTGGGATCGCATGATGGTGGCTTCCCTGACCCTCATCACCTCATCCCGAGAAGCCGGGCCGTTGGTGGCCAAGGAGTCCATCGCTTGCGGCACGCCTGTGGCCAGCGTCAACATCGGGGACGTGGCCCGGTGGCTGCCCGCAGCATGCATTGCTGAGGACAGGACTCCTATCGCGCTGGCCGACGCTTGTGAACGCGTGTTGGAGGTAGATTGGAAGCAGCAACCGGTTCGTTTGCCAGCATGGTGCCAGCGGCCAAGCGTGGAACGCGCATGGGACCAGATGCTTCGCACCATCTGAATTCGTCACCAACGGCGAGTTTATTGGCTTCGGAACGGATTGGGAGTCATGAACAAAGGCCTGACCATCGCTGGCGCAGTCGTCCTCCTTCTCAGCCTCATTGGAGTGGTGGTGGGCAGCGCCATGGCGTCGAACTCTGTTGCCTCAATGGAAAACTTGGATGATTTGGAGGACCCGTGGAACTACGAAAACGCCACCATGGGGACGATCACCTACGACGATGCTGACGGCATGGGTGAACTCGGGTTTTACTTCTACATCGACACCCCCATGAAAGACGTTGACGAAGACGGCGAAGGTGACGCGTGTGTGGCCTTCTTCAACGATGGCGGCTCCGTGAGCGTAACCCGCGACGGCGAAAGTGACGCAGTGAACCAATTCACTCAAGATTGCTCCATGCCTGCACCAGGCGAAGATGGAAACGTCGACGGCGGCATGACGCGCATCGGCTATGCGTGTAACACGTATACAGGAGACGCCGATTGCACGGACGGAGATTACTCCTTCAGAGCCTCATCGGGCGTCTACGTGATGTACGTCGACCCTGTCCTTGCCGCCTTGTTCGAAGGTCTTGGCGCCTTGGTTGGAGGGGGAGCGCTGGCCAGCGCAGCGGCCTGTTGTGGCCTGCCTCTTGGCCTCCTTTTGCTCATCATCGGGCTGGTGACCGGCAGCGGACCGAAGGCCATGCCGGTTCAGGCCTACGGGCAAGCCACCACCATGCCCACCACGCTCGGTGCGATGCCCACCACCCCTGGGATGCAGGCCTATGCGCCAATTCAACAGGGCATGGCTCCGATAGAACAGCCCGCTGCTCAACCACCAGCCGTTGCTGAACATGCAGCACCTGAAACAGCACAGCCGTGGGATCAAGCCGAAGGTCCGCTTTGAGACTCGCTCGATGGTCGAGCCACAAGGACCGCGAGGACGGTCAGCACCACGGCTGCAGCAAACGAGCCGAAAGGTGAGTGTTGCCAGAGCCAAGGAACCAGAGCACAGCTGAGCACCACCACACCCCACGCTCGTGCATGCATGTCTCGCCTGGACGGGCGCAGAACAAGGGCCAGCAACGCCAGCACAGCGCTCACCGATAGGGCCGCCCACGCCGCGCCAAGCGGACCGTTGTTCGGCACCAAGAGCAGCCCCGCCAAGACCGCAAAACACAGGCCGGCTCCGGCGTGACCAGCATACAGCCATGGATTGTGGCCGGTTTGAATTCCAGCGAGTGAGGGCGTGGCCATCATCGCCAACCCCCAGCCGGGAAGAAGGATGAGAAACAGATGCCCTGCGCTGGCCCCGAGCGCTCCGTCGGTGTAGGACGCAGGAAACACGAGGCTGAACAAAGGAGGCACGATCAAGGCTCCGCTGAACAAACCCAAAGGCACCATCGGTGCAATCCAAGCCTCAGCCCTCCTGAGTTCCTCTGAGGTGGACTGGCTCGATTCGCGGACGGCCCCAAAGGCTGGGATTAACGCCGAACGGATGGCGGCAGGCACGACCAGCCCAGCGGCCCACGCCATTTGGGCCACGTGAAAGACCGCGACAGCATCGTACCCGTGGGCATCGGCCAGCAGGAACTTCTCGATGCGGGAAACGTACGGCAAGACTGCGGCGGTCAGGGCAAAGGGCGCGCCAGCCCAGAGCAGCGGGCGCCAAGAGGCGCTCCATGCGGAGCCGAGTTCATCGAGACCGGTCTGTGTGGACCCCAGCGTTCGATGCATGAGAAGGGCCGAACACAACAACCCTGCAAGAGCACCTGCAGCGAGCACCAGAGCGTAAGGAAGCACGGCGCTTTCGCCTTGAACCATGAACAAGGCGTATCCTCCGGTCATCACAAAGCGCTCAACCACCTTGGACCACGCTTCAAGACGCGCCTCCCCTGCTGCTCGGAGGGCGGCACGGGGCGCGTAGGTGGCGAGGTGCAGCAGGGACACCGCAGCAGCGATGATCACCAGAAAAGGCACGTCGGGATGACGGCGGAGCACCGCCGCTCCAACCAGCACCGT
>PCBQ01000079.1 GCA_002731395.1 Methanobacteriota archaeon | reverse complement strand
TCCCATGGGCGCTCGATGCCAAATGCATCGGCGAGGCCGTTTGCAGAACCTTCGCCGACCAATCGGCCGCGGTCCAGCAGCAGCAAACGGTCAACGACGCCTTCGAGTTGGTGCAGGTGGTGCGATGAGATGACCACGCTGACGCCGCGCTGAGCCAATCGAGACAAGACGCGCGTCAGGCTGCGCGCGGCGGCAGGGTCGAGGCCGTTGTACGGCTCATCGAGCAAAAGCACGTCTGGGCTTCCAAGCATGGCGGCTGCCAACGTGAGCCGTTGCCGCATGCCTTGACTCAGTCCTTCCATCGGCAGATGGGCTTGTTCTTGCAGACCCACGAGGCGAATCGCTCCCTCGACAAGGTCCAATCGCCCGCCGTCCATCACCGCCAACTCTTGCAGCATTGCCTCTGGTGTACGTTTGCCTTGCCAGCGAACTTGTTCGGGCATGTGGCCCACCATTTGGCGCAAAGCATGCGGACTCTGCGGGCTCCCTTTCTTGTCCAAAATGGTGCCAGCATGGCTTGGTAAAATGCCGGCCATGACCTTCAGGAGCGTGGATTTTCCTGCCCCATTTCGTCCGACAAGGCCCACCAACTCACCGCGTCCTATGGTCAGGTTGAGGTCGTGGATACCGGGGCCAAGTTTGCGCCGAAATCGACGGTTTTGGTCCGGTACAAGATGCTGGAAGGTGACGCCTTCGAGTTGGAGCGTCACCTGCATGGACCAACCTCGCTCCCCCCACGCGGGCCGCAGGCTTGAACGTTGGTGGGACGCAGCACACACCGAAGCCTATGCTCGATTGGCTCCCAACCGTGGTGATGCTGACGGTTGTCGTTGGCGTTGACGTTCTTGTCACACAGCGGAAAGTAGAGGGCGGCGAGCAACCGTCACCTCCGGTTTTCTGGCGTCCAAAGGGCGATCGCCGTTATCGCCTGTTCGTGCTCCTGTCCCTCCTCGTGGCATGGTGGGTGGTTCCCGGAGGTTGGCTCCTTGTCGGTCTGTTCGTTTTCGCGATGTCCTGGATCAGTCCCGCAGGACGTGTTGCGTGGGCCGATGAACGGTGGCCGCGCTGGTGCATGGTGGGTTCGGTGCTTGTGAGCGTGCTTTTGGTTGGCTTTTTGCCCCCACCTGCGCCAACTGTTGTTGCGGGTTTTGGTTCACCCATCCAAGCCGGTGAGGATGCTGGATTTCCATGGCCGCGCATCGAGGAGGATCACCATCTCTTGGCGGGAGACCGTGACGGTGTTGACGTTGCGGTGGTGACCGTGTCCACGATGCGGGTCCCGTGGCAAGGAACCGGCATCGGGATGTCAGGAGGTGTGCTGTTCCTTGGAGACGCCCTCAACATGGCTGAGCGGGAAATGCGCGATACTGTGCTTCTGTTGACCGAGTCTGCTCCACTTCCTGTTCCCGTGGATGAGGACACCCTGCAGCTTGTTCCCGTGGTCGGTGAAGCCTCAACCAGCGCTTACCGGTTGGACGGAGACTTGACACAACTGGCGGTTCGACGTTGGGACGTCACCTCTGATTTGTCGGCCAGTGGTGATGGCGTCAAGGTCGGTGAAGTGGTCGTTATCGCTGCCCCAGCCGAGGGCTTTGGATGCGTGGAAATGCTCACCGTTGTTCGGCCGGTGGGGCACCCACTGTTGACCTCCGATCCGTTGGCTGAGGAGGAAGTTGAACGCTGGTGGACGGCGCGCTCGCTAAGCAGGTGAGCACCCTTTTGCTGAACAAAAGCCGGTTCAGATCTCATTCAGCGGCGATGTGCATGGCGCCGTCGGCGTAGGACACTTGGATGCGTTGTGGTAGCTTCCGCGTTAGGTTGGCCACCGCTTCAAGGATGGCTTCCTCCTCAACCTTGAACGCCTTGGCGGCCTTCTTGGTGCTCCACGCCACCGTTTCGAAATCGCTTTCGACAAGCCAAGCGTGCAAGCGCTCCTCGAGGTCCGTTAGGTCGGCCATGTGGTGTGGACGAGGCCGGGGCACATGAGGGATTCGCCCTCAGAGGTTGACCATCCGACGGCAGCATTCCTCCGGTGAAATGGTTCCATCGAGGAGGTCGTTGAGGGCGGCCACGAAGGGCAAGTCCATGCCCATGTCTTCGGAACGTTGCTTGAACATCCGTGCTGCACGGACGCCCTCCGCGACCATGTGCATTTCGTCAAGGGCTTGCTCGAGGGTCAGGCCCTTGCCCAATTTTTCGCCCATGGTGCGGTTGCGTCCGTGAGGTGAGGTCGATGTCACGTAGAGGTCCCCCAATCCTGCAGGACCAAAGGCGACGTCGGCGCGTGCTCCAAGTTGCGGCAACACGAGGCAACCTTCCTTGAAACCGGCCGAGAAAATGGCGGCTTTGAGGTTGTCACCACCGATGGTTCCGACCTGTTTCAGACCGTCGACAAGGCCGCAAGCAAGGGCGACGACGTTCTTGAACGCGCCCCAGAGTTCGGCCCCAACGGGGTCACTGGCCGGATGAAGGACGAAGGTCGGCGTGGTCAGCGTTTGCGCCAGCCGCGTGGCGATGGACAAGTCCGAACTGGCGACCAAGGCAGTGGTCATCACGCCGTCGGCCGCTTCAGGAGCGATGGTGGGGCCGGTTAGGACAGCGAGTGCGTTGCTCATGTTGTCTGCTTTGAGCATGCCTTCAATGGCTTCTGAGATGAGACGCTTGCCTGGCGCGAGGCCTTTGGCCAAATCCAGCAGCACGTGTCCAGGCCTGAGGTGAGGAAGCAACGACTCGACGACATCGAGGATATGAGCGGAGGGAACGGCGAGCACGACGATCTCCACATCGTTGATGGCGTCCTCGATACGCATGGTGACTTCCAAACCCTTGAGCGAACGGTTTGGAAGGTACTTTTCGTTGACGTTGTCGGTCATGATGGAGGCGTAAACCTCCTCTTCGATCGTCCAGCCGTTCACGGTGTGCCCGTCCTGGAGCCACAAGCGAGCGATGGCCGTCCCCCAATTTCCGAGCCCGAGGACGGCGATGCGTGCCATGACGACCGGTTGAACGGCGTCCGTTGGCGTCTTAAGCGGAACCCCGGCGAGGGGCGTTGAGAGGTCCGGTTTCGTCCTGTTCAGAACAGGTCATCGTCGTCTTCTTCGAAGTCGAAGACGTCATCTTCCGCCTTTTCTTGTTTCTTGGTGGCCTTTGCTTTGGAGGCTTTCTTGGCATTGGACGCAGCCTTCTTAGGCGCTTCTTGGGGCTCTGGGACGGACTCGGCCTCAGCAGCGGGTTCAGGGGCTGGCTCCGGGGATGTTTCCGGAGCCTTCTGTCCAGTGCGCAAAGCGGCTTGTTCAGCCTCTCGGGCCTTCAAGTCCTCGACGCTCGCTCCAGTTTGGAGGGCCAAGGCTCGGCGGCGGTCTTCACGCGCCTTCCGTTCGATTTGCTTGTGGCGGGATTTTTCGATGCTCTGGAGCATGTACATCGCATCGTGCTCAAGCAGCGGTGAATCGGAGATGAGGGTGATGTCGAGCCAGCCACCGTCCTCCACGATGAATTCGGCCAGTGGCTCGAAGTTCAGATCTGACTTTTTGATCTGCGTGTAGAATTGAGCGTTCCCGCCGCGGTGGTCCACGCCGGAGAAGTGGCAGTAGAATTCCTTGGTTCCGATGGTCTCGCGCACCTGGTCAAAGAGCTCGCCGTAGTCCTCGGAGGTCCTCATGCTGCCGTGACCGCGGGCGTGAATGTGCGCCATGTTCAACACAGGAATCGTTCCTTCAACGTGGTTGACCACTTCGAGGACCTCTTCGAGGCTGCCCCACAACTCTTGGCGACCGGAGGTCTCGATACCTATCTTTGAGGGCGTGCCGCTCTTAATCCACGGGAAGACGGGAAACTCGTCTTCCTCATCGTGCCAGATGGCTTCGAGCCGATCCACCACGCTCGCGAAAACGTTGGCTACGGTTTCGTTGGCTTCTCGGCCGCGTCCGGTTTCACCGTAGTGACCTGTGTGCAGCGTGATGTGCCTGGCGTTGATGGTGCGGGCCGCTTGGAGCGTGGTCTCAATCTTGGCCAGCGAGCGGCCGAGTTCAACGCGTCCTCCCAACAATTCGCTGTAGTATGGTCCGTGGATGTTCATCTCGAAGCCGGTTTTTTCCGCGAGAACGCCCGCTTGCCAGTACTGATCGAAGTGCTGGGGCTGAATCATGCGGACGGTTTGAGCCTCCATGGTCTCAAGGCCAAGGGCGATGATGTCGTCCATGCCCTCGACAATCGTACGACCTTTGCACGAAAGCGGGACGCCCGCGGGCCCGAACTTCACCGGCATCTCATCCCCCCCATCGCCGCGGAAATGGTCCCCCATGAAGAACCCTTTCCGGTCAAAGCGTAGCCAAATCCGGCGAAAGTGTCCCGATACGACCCTTCTTGAAGGGGAGGCCAAGCCTGCAAACATGAGCACGGGCCTGCAGGCAGCCCTCGCCGCCTTCGCGCGAGGTGAACCCGTGTGCGTCTTCGACGCCGAGAACCGCGAGGGCGAAACCGACCTCCTTTTTCCAGCGCTTGCCGCAGACCCTGCCTCGATGCGCCGGCTTCGCCAAGAATGCGGGGGTTTGCTGTTTCTTGCCATCGGTCACGAGGTGGGCGAAGCTTTCGGTATGCCGTACTTGCAGGACCTCCACGCAGCGCCATCGCTGCTGAAGGAGCATCCCGTGTTGCATGCCTTGCGGACCAACGACCTGCAGTACGACGCTCGCTCCGCGTTCACCCTCTCAATCAATCATCGCGAAACGTTCACCGGAATCACGGACCGTGACCGTGCTCTGACCACGCGCCGATTTGCGGAATTGACCCAGCAGGTGTTGCGTGATGGGACGGATCAGGCACAAGCCATTGCTGCGCTTGGCAAGGAATTCAGGACACCCGGGCACATCCCCGTGTGCAGGGAGACCGAGCACGGTCTGGAGCGACGGCAAGGCCATACCGAGTTGGCCGTCGGCCTTGCGCGTGCAGCGGGAACGGTACCCGTCGTGATCGGCGCAGAGATGCTGCAACCCGACGGTGACGCTGCCTTACACGTCGCCGATGCCGAGGCGTGGGCTGCCCAACATGGCATCCCCTTTGTTCATGGCGCTGAGCTCTTGATCCACCTCGGGATTGAGGCGAAGGCGTGAAGGGCCCGGTACTGGAGGCAAGGACGTGAGCGGCAAGCGCGTGATGGCGGTCGGGGTCTTTGACCTCCTTCATGCGGGTCACCTCCACTACCTTGAGCAGGCCAAAGCCTTGGGTGAGCACCTCACGGTGGTTGTCGCTCACGACGACACGGTACGGGCTCGAAAACATGACCCGGTAACCCCGATGGCCTTTCGCCAACGCCTCGTGGCGGGTCTGAAGCCAGTTGACGAAGCCATTGTCGGAAACGCGCCTGACGTTCCCATCTTTGACATCTTGCCCGAGGTACGCCCTGACATCATCGCCCTTGGTTACGATCAAGAACACGCAGAGCGCTCGATCCGTGAGCAACTCGATGAACTCGGTCACCATGGCATCGACGTGACCCGCGTTGAAGGCTTGGCGGGCGACCTCGACGGCACCCGGAAAATCATCGCACGCATTCTCGAACGGGGGACTGCCTGATGTTCACTGGCCTCGTGGAAGGGTGCGGAACCGTGCAATCGTTCGAACCCATGGACGGCTCCTGGCGGTTGGTCGTGGCGGTGCCAAACACCGAGCACCTCGAACTTGGCGCCAGCGTCGCCATCGATGGGGTCTGCCTCACGGCTGTTGCCGTGCATGGCCATGACGTCTCCTTCGACGTCATTCCAGAGACGATGGATCGGAGCACCATCGGTGACCGAAAGGCAGGCGATGAGGTCAACGTTGAGCGCGCCCTTCGGTTCGGCGATGAGGTCGGAGGACATCTTGTCTCCGGGCACGTCTTCGACACGGGGCGTATCGAAGAAATCACGCGAACTGGAGAGACCTGTGATTTTCGGATTGAGGCTGAGGAGGCCACCATGCGCTACATCTTCGAAAAAGGCTACATCGCCATTTCTGGCATTTCCTTAACGGTTGGGCAGTGCGACAACGATGGGTTTCATCTGCACCTCATCCCAGAAACCTTGGCCAGAACCACGCTTGGTTCTGCCAGCATCGGCGACCGTGTGAACCTGGAGGTCGATCCCATCACCGTCGCTGCGGTTGAAACCGTGGAACGCATCAAGGCACAGGAGACATTGTCATGACCAGGATAGGCATAGTTTGTGGGTCGTTTCACAAAGACGAGGTCAACAGGATGCTCGACACCGTGACATCGGCCGTTGAGAACGAGCACGTACTCGGTCAAGTGGGAGCCTCGTTGATGGAGCCGGTGTGGGTGCCTGGGGCCTTCGAAGTACCGTTGGCCACCAAGCGTTTGTTGGACGCAGGGTGCAGTGGTGTGGTGACCTTGGGTATCATCGAACGCGGGCAGACGTTGCACGGTCAGGCCATGGGCGATGCGGTGATGTCGGCCCTCATCGCTTTGCAATTGGAGTACAATCGCCCTGTTGGCCTGGGCATCATCGGGCCCGGCGCCGATCCTGAACACATTGAACCTCGTCTCGTGCCCCATGCCAAAGCAGCCATCCAAGCCGTGGCTCACATGCTGTACGTCGGCCCGTGAACCACAGCGCGAACCTTGAAGGACAAGTTTCCCTTGCTTGACGCATGGTCGAGTCGGAAGGCGTGCGAGAGATCATCATCGTTGGCTCTGGCCCCGCGGGATACACGGCAGGTCTGTACGCTGCTCGAGCCATGCTGAAGCCCTTGATGTTCGCAGGATACATGTCAGGCGGCCAATTGATGCTGACCTCCGACATCGAAAATTTCCCGGGATACCCAAAGGGAATCGGTGGTCCTGAAATGATGATGGAACTCAGGGAACAAGCCGAACGCTTCGGGCTTGAAGTCCATGACAAGAACGTCGATTCCGTTGACCTGAGCACACGCCCATTTGCGGTGACCGTCGAAGGCGACACCTACCACGCCAACGCCGTCATCGTCTGCACCGGAGCGGAGTCGATTTGGCTCGGTGCAGAAGGCGAAGAAGCGCAGAAAGGCCGTGGCATCAGCACATGCGCCACTTGCGATGGCGCCTTCTTCCGCGAGGAAGAAGTCATCGTGGTCGGCGGCGGAGATTCTGCGATGGAGGAAGCCACCTTCCTGACCCGGTTTGCCTCTAAGGTGACGTTGGTGCATCGACGTGATGTGTTCCGAGCCTCTCAAGTGATGTACGATCGAGCCGCCGCTCACCCCAAAATTGAGATTAAGACCTTCAGGCAAGTGGAGCGTTGGCTGTCCGATGAAAAAGGACTCAGCGGGGCTGTCCTTGTTGACCCACGCGACGGCACCAAAGAGGAAATCGCCTGCACCGGCGCTTTCATCGCCATCGGTCACAAACCGATCACGGCGTTCCTCGATGGACAAATTCAGACCGATGACGAAGGCTACATTCTGCACCACGAGCACACCATGACCAGCGTTCCCGGCGTGTTCGCCGCCGGTGACGTGGTTGACACCCGATACCGACAAGCCATCACAGCGGCGGGCATGGGTTGCCAGGCCGCCATTGATGCAGAACGGTGGCTTGAGGCGCAACATGACTGAACACGCCGAGCGGCCATCTCGCGGCGTTGACGCCGTTCGCCACGCGAGGCACTTACGCTTGCAAGAGATTGGTGCCGATGGGCAGGCAAAGTTGGGCTCAGCCTCTGTCGCCGTCGTCGGCGCGGGTGGACTTGGGTGCCCTGTGTTGCTCTACCTTGCAGCAGCCGGCGTTGGCCGCCTGACCGTCATCGACGATGACGTGGTGTGCCTCTCGAACCTTCAACGGCAGGTCATCTACAGAACGCAGGATGTTGGACGCAGCAAGGCAAAAGTGGCTGCGGAGCGCGTGCTCGCCCTCGACCCGGATCTGGACGTTCAGGTCCACGTCGAACGGCTAAGCCCCGACAACGCTCTGGCCGTGCTCGCAAACCACGACCTCGTGATTGACGGGACGGATATGATCCCGGCACGGTACCTCATCGACGACGCTTGTGCCATCCTCGGAACACCATGGATTCACGCTTCCGTCCATCGCTTTGAGGGGCGGCTGGCGCTTTTCGAACCGACCAACGGAGCCTCATACAGGGACCTCCATCCAGACCCACCACCGCCTGGCACGGTACAGGCCTGCGACGAAGTCGGCGTGTTGGGGGCCGTGCCCGGTGTGCTCGGAACGATGCAAGCTGCCCTCGCCGTTGAGGTTCTGTTGGGCCGTGGTGAGCATGCAAAAGGCCGCTTGACCTTGGTCGACGTCCAAGGCCTTGACGTCCATCATCTCTCGTACCAGCGCCTCAAAGACCGTCCTTCACCAACGGATCTTTCAGAGGCCAAACGCATCTGGGAGGCCGATCCTGCATGCCGAGCTGGGCGCCACCTTGATGAGACGGACGCGGCACCGGTGGGCATGATGTTCCACCAGATCTCCTCCTCGGAGTTTCTCCAAAAGCGTGCGAACGGCTGGGCCCCATTCGTCCTTGACGTTCGGTCTGCACAGGAACACGCCAGGATGGCTGCCCACAGCTGCGGCCTGTTTGTGCCCCACCCGCAGGTGGTCGACGTCATGTCTGAACTTCCCGCGGAAGGTGACATCCTCATCCATTGCAAGTCGGGCATGCGCTCCATGATGGCCGCCATGTTGCTCATGGAAGCGGGCGTGGACGGCACTCGGCTGTACAACCTCGAAGACGGCATCCTTGGCTGGTATGCTCTGGCGCCTGAGGACATCCGCGTTGGATGAACGGCCGCGGATGGCCTTTCTGCACCACACGTGAAGGAAGAGGTTGAAGTCCGTCACCGTGCGCTCGTCCTATGGGGAAGGCCATGGCGCACGTCATCGTCGCGGACGGCAACGAGGGCCGTCGCTCCCTTCTGGCGAACACCCTCGAGCGTGAGGGCTTCCAAGTCACGAGGGCAAGCACCTTGCGGCAAGCCGTCGGCACGACAATCGCGACGGTCCCCGAAGTGTTGTTGCTCGAAGAGGCATGGTCGGACGGGGATCCACACGATGCTGCTCAGTCGATTTCGTCGAACCCTGCGGTCGGCACCCGGACTCGTATCGTCCTCCTCTCGCGGGACACGTCCCAAGAAGCCCTGATCAGCGCCGCTCGCGCTGGTGTGGCCGAAGTTCTTGGCAAGCCCATCGACATGGCTCGCCTGCTTGCTCAGGTGCATGCGCATGCGCAAAAGCGTACGGTGGCTCCGCCCGCGAATGTCACCATGCAAGGCATGGGTGGGAGTGGGTTCGCCACCGGATTTGCCGCCCCGTTACCGACGATGGACGACGGCTCTTGGGCCATGCCTGTGCTCCGGGGTCTGCTTGGTTCCGATCGGTTGAATGCAGACCTTTTGCGAGAGGTCATGCCTGACGCCGTCGGCCTCGACGAAGACCCGGAGGGTTTGGTCGAGTTGGTCCGCAAGACCATGGCGCGGTTGGTGGAGGCCAACGAGGATGGAGCAGAGGCCGCGGCCACCCCAGCAACCGCTCAGGCACCCGCCGGTCCCTCGATTGATGATTTGACCAAGTCTGCAACCTTGGGGTCCGGAGATGCACCGTCCAACGCTGGTCGTGGTGAGGCCATGCTGGACAGCGGTGGAATGCAGGATGCGCTTCAGCGCCAAGCCGACCAGATTGTCATGGATGTTGAGCGTTCAATGGATGAGGTGTTGAACGAGGCACTGCCAAGGGTGACCGACGCACCTCCTGAAGGCGCGCAGCATGTGGACGACGAGACCTTGGCTTACGTCCGGTTGTGCGTGGAGGAAATCAGAGATTTGCTCTGGGACCTTGGTCGGCCTGGTGCGGTTTCTGACTTGACCTTGATGACCCGACTGGAAGACGCCACGGGATTTGCTGAAGAGGTGCTGAAGGTTTGGCCTTCGAATGAGGATGCGTAGTCCACAGGGAGGTTTGAAGCCCCGCGCTTCGTGCCCGAGTCGGTGAGCGCATGGCCCAAGGCGACCTTCCACGCATTCACGGCAGCGGATGGAAGCCCAGTGACCCGCTTGACTTCGCCACGCCACTGCTCGCCGATGCCGCTCGGGCGGAAGTGTTGCGGTTCATGGCAGAGCGGCATCAGGGCCTGATCCCTGTGGCCGTTGAGGCCTGGGATGCTTCTGTGGACGGCACGGAAGTTTTCGACGGGGCGTCATGGCACGCCTTCAGTGCGGCTTTCTTGGACGCCTTTGCCCTGCGTGCTGCGCAACAGGCTGGTCACCTTGATGGCCTCGATGCCGCCGAGGAAATCATACCTCGGCGAAACGCGGACCTCCATCTTGGTCGCCGCCTGACCAGGGTGCTGATGGACCTCCGCCTGACGTTGCGCCGTTTGGCACATTACGTGGCGGCGACCTTGGAAGACCGTATGGAGTGGCAACGCCTCATGACCCGAACCCGGGCCCTTGACGAAGCCCTGAAGGTGCTATACACCGAAAGGCGCGAAGCGCCTGACGGCACCCGCTTTGGAGGCAAAGGCTTCCGCTCCACGTGGCAGGAAGGCATCGTTGCCGCGGCCACTCCACTCGTTCGGCAGCAAGACGCGCCGCCGGGCGCTCGACCCGGGTCAGGTTACGACGGTGATCTTGTGGCCCCAATGATTCGCGATGTCGGCCTTGCGCTCGCCATGGGCGATACACCTCTTGGCGTTATGGCTGCCAATTTGGGCAAGGCGGGCTCGATCATGAACGGCGGTCAGGAACACGCCGGTGGACGTGACCTCCACATTGGCGCTTGGCACGTGGGTGTGCTTCCCCCAACCGCTCCGCTGCCCATTGCAGCATGCACCATGACAGGGCTGGCTTTTGCAGCCGTTCGCCAAGGCTTGGACCGATTTCATGTGGCGTGCATCGGAGAGGGCGCGTCTTCTTCCGGTGAATTTTGGGAAGCCATGAACTTCGCAGGAGCGCGTGGTCTACCCATCACCTACATCCTGCAAAACAACCAGATTGCCCTCGACACGCCACCTGCGCACCAGTCAGGCGTCGAACTTTGGGCGGACAAGGCCGTCGCGATGGGTTTCCCGGGCTGGACCATCGACGGCTCAGACCCCGCTGCCATTCACGCCAGTGTGGCCGTCGCGAGGGAGTTTGGCCTCGGAGGCGGTGGGCCAACCCTCATCCACGTCGAGACCATGCGCGGTTGCGGGCATGCTCATCATCATGATGACCTGTACCTCGGGGCTCCGTCCGGAGCGACGCAAGGCTACGTTGACGAGGCCCTGCTGGATTATTGGGAAGCGAAGGACCCTGTTCCATCTCACCGCGCTCTGCTGCTCGAACTCGGCGTTGACGAGGGCGATCTTCACGCCATGGAAGCTGAAGAACGGTCTGCCGTTGACGATGCCCTCCAGGCGCTTGATGCGATGCCGTGGCCCGAGCCTGCGACCGTCACGCAAGGCGTGACCAGCCTCCATAGTGCGCAGACGCACGATCACCATCTCCAGCGGATTGACGGGGCTGATCTGATGCGGGCGCCCCCGTCCAGCCCGCTGGCGACCGGTGAAATGGCTTGGTCCTATGCTGAAGAAGGCGGCTGGACCTACGCCCGGGCCATTCAGCAGGCCATGGCCGATGTGGCCGACCGTGAGGGCAGCAACACGGTCTTCATTGGTGAGGACATGGAGGTGGCTGGAGCCTTTGGCCTCAACATGGGCCTTCGAAATGCAGGGCATCAGGAATTGCTGGTCGACATGCCGCTGTGCGAGGCGGTCATCATTCACACCGCGGTAGGAGCAGCTTTGTCGGGCATGCGACCCATGGCTGAAATCCAGTTTGGGGGTTTTGCGGCGCTTGCGCACAACGCACTGGTCAACAACGCAGCCATGCTGCGCTGGCGATGGGGCGCGGATTGTCCGATGACTGTGCGGGTTCCGCTTGGAGCCCGCACCCGCAGCGGCCCCTATCACGCCAACATGATCGAGTCGTGGTATGCGAACGACCCCGGGTTGGTGGTGCTCGCCCCGAGCACCCCGCAGCAGGCATACGACATGATCGTCGAGGCCTCCGCCCTTCCGGATCCCGTGCTCATCCTCGAACACATCGGTTTGTACGGATTGCGCGGCGGGAAAACCGGCTGGGAGATGTCCATCAATCAGCACGTTGAGACAGACCCTGTCAACGCCGCTGTTTCCACCGGAGAGCAGCATCTCATCGGAAGAAGCACCGTAATTCGTGGTGGTCGTGATGTGACGCTGGTTACCTGGGGTGCGATGGTTCACCTTGCCTTGGAAGCAGCCACCACACTGGCTCGAGAAGGGGTTGAGGTCGAGGTCATTGACGTCGGTACGTTGATTCCATTTGACGCGCAACCATGCGTGGATTCTGTGCTCCGTACCGGTCGGCTGGTGGTGCTTCATGAAGCACAGTGGTCAGGCGGATTGGGCCACACCATCCAGAGCCGCATCATGGAATCAGCCTTCTACGCGCTTGAGGCTGCGCCTGTGGTCATCGGCGCACTGGACACCCCTGTTCCCTTCTCCCCCCCGCTCGAAAACCACACCATCCCCGACGTGGCACACGTCGAAGCGGTCCTGCGTACAGTCTCGAAGGATTAGACGAAGCCCGTCCTGAAGGATGATGAAGGGGTGAGTCTCACGCTAAGACATGGCGGAGCCCGGGCAGGTGCAAGGGCTGCCAAAATTGCTGTCCTACAACGCCTTCCTCATCACGGCCTCCCTGTTTGTTGGCCTTTCTATTCTCGAAGGCATTCTTGACAAGAATGCACTGACGACCATTGGACTCCTTCTGATTCTCGCCATTGGACTTCTGGTGTCCTCAGCGGACTTTTTCATCGCCGGTGCCCGCAGCCTTGCCAAGCGCGCAGGAGTCGCTGAGGTCGTCATTGGACTGACGGTGGTTTCCATCGGAACCTCACTCCCAGAAATCTTGGTCACGGCCTCCGCAGCCTACGATATCCCCACCTCCAGTGGAGATGTTGCTGACTTGGCAGTGGGCTCTATTTTCGGGTCCGTGCTGGTGCAGATCACGCTCATCTTGGGTATTGTCGCCCTGTCCCGCCCCATTCGCGTCGGACCGACATGGCTCCGCCGCGATGGGATGCTGATGTTGAGTGCCAACATCCTGCTTGGCGTGTTGATTTGGACGGGCACCACGCTCAATCGGGTCGAGGGAGGCTTTCTTGTGTTGGCCTACGTGTGGTACGTGGTCTGGTTGGTGCGCCATCGGAAGGAAATCCAGGAGAATGCGCGTCAACAGGGCCTTGAGCCTATGGCTGGTGAGGCCATGTCGCTGTGGAGCACAGGCGCTTCGATTGTGATGGTCGTGCTCGGACTCTCCTTCGCGTTGTATGCTGCCCATCATTTGGTGGAGTTGGCGGTGCAAGTGGCAGAGAAGTTGAACGTCTCTGAGGCGGTCATCGGCACCACCATTTCGGGCATCGGAACGTCGCTCCCAGAGTTGACCATCGCGCTGCTCTCGGTCAAGAAAAGCGAAGGCGTCGCCATTGGAACCTTGGTCGGTTCCAACATCACCGATCCGACCCTTTCCATTGGACTGGCGGCTTTGGTGCACCCGTTGGAGGTCTCCTCAGCAGGTTGGACCATCACATCCGGTCTGATCATCCCCGCCACCATCCTCTCGATTAGCGTGGCGCTGCTCTTCATGCGCACCAATTACCGCTTCCGTCGGCGGGAAGGTGCGATGCTCATTTCCTTGTACCTAATCTTCCTTGTTTTGCTTGCTTTGCAACGCAACGGCCTCATTTTGGCCACTTGAGCATTGACGAGCATTAAGTCCGGCCGCCCTGTCCCCTTGGCATGGTCGACTTCCAACTCGACGAAATGCAGGAGATGCTCCGTGATTTGGCCCACGAGTTTGCCGTGGACGAAATACGGCCCCATGCGGAACACTGGGACGCCGATGAGGTGTACCCTCTCGAGACCATCCGGGCCGCTCATGAAATGGGCCTGTTGAATCTCCACATCCCAGAAGCCTATGGCGGCCCGGGACTGGGTTGCATGGAAGAAGTTCTGGTCAACGAAGAATTGGCTTGGGGCGACCCTGGTTTTGCGACTGCAGCCTACGCTACCGCGCTTGCGACCGCACCCATCATCACTGGCGCCACAGAAGCCCAGAAGCAAGTGTGGCTCCGCAAGATTGCAGAAGAAGGGGCACTCGCGTCCTATGCGGTCACCGAACCCGGAGCGGGTTCCGACGTAGCCGCCATCACCACCACGGCTCGTCGAGACGGCGATGAATACGTCATCAACGGTTCGAAGATGTGGATCACTGGGGCAGGATACGCTGATTTCTTCTTCGTGCTCGCTAAGACCGACCCTGATGCGGGTTACCGGGGTATGTCGGGGTTCATCGTCGAGGCCGACCGCGAAGGATTGAGCCTTGGGAAGAAGGAAACCAACATGGGACAGCGCTGCAGCGACACACGCTCAATCACGTTCGATAACGTGCGGGTCCCTGCGAATCACCTCATCGGAGAATCTGAGTCAGGCGGTTGGATGAACGCGATGCAAGCATTTGATCTCTCTCGGCCCAACATCGCCGCTCACGCAACGGGACTCGCCCGTGCAGCTTACGAACACGCCTTGACCTACGCAGGAGAACGGCATAGCTTCGGAAAACCGCTGCATCAGCATCAAGCCATCCAATTCATCCTAGCCGACATGAAGACAAAAATCGAGGCTTCTCGGCTCCTCACGTGGCGTTCTGCCGCCGAGAGCGATGCTGGCGTTCGGAACACGGAATCCGCTGCACATGCCAAACTGTTCGCGTCAGACAGCGCCATGGAGGTCGCCACAGACGCGGTGCAAGTCTACGGAGGATACGGGTATTCTGAGGAATACCCAGTTGCACGGCTGATGCGAGCCGCCAAGGTCATGCAAATCTACGAGGGCAGCAGTCAGGTCCAGCGGATGATCATCGGTCGGGAAATCACCCGTGGTTGAACCTCACGCCAAGGCCCTGAGGGCCTCAGCGATGTGTTCGAGGCCAACGTCCGCCGCCTCATCCGCCGCACGTAGCAAAATCTGTTCTTGTGTAGGCGGATCTTCCGGTTGGGATGCTTCAGCCGTCGCGTCCACGGGCGGTTGTGCTGGTGGTGCATGCCACAACTCGTCAAGCATGGTCCATTCATGTGGGTCTTCATGCTCATCTTCGTCGCCAGGAAACTCAAATTCCTCCGGCTCGATCTCCATGGGCGGGAAGTCGAACTCGTCAGGTTCGTCAAAATCTGGCATGGGCCCCTCGTCGGTGAACATTCCAATGTTCTTCAGCAAGGCACGGTCTGCTGCGATGAATTGGCCAAGCAGCGGGATGCGCATGGCCGTTTGACGGTCGCGCAAAAGGGAGAGGACCAAGGTGACCGCGCGGTCGCCTGCAGGAAGGTCGTGTTGGGTGGACTGAAGGCAAAGGGAGGCGACGGCAGCACCGGTCTTGTACGGCCTTAGCAGGTCTGTTCTCCAGCGTGCTCCCTCCACAGTAAAACTGCAATGAAGCCCGGTGTCGTCCATGTCCCTGATGCTCAAACGGTAATGGCGCCCCGAGTCGCCCTTGAGCAACACAACGGCGATCAGGCGTGGGCAGCTGGGAACAAAGCCTCCCCTCGGGTCCATAATCGTCGCACGGTCTTGTTCTTTCAGGACGGCCTCAAGCAATTGCATGGACTTGACCATGTTCGGGGCCCACATATCCCGTTTCGTCACGATGGCTGAAGGCATACCACATCACCTGCTCGCCACCTCTTTTCAAGCACAAGTCACATGTTCCGTGGGCCCAAGTGCCCAACATGGTCCAAGCCGTGGTCTTGGCTGGGGGAGCCAGCCGTCGTCTTGGACAACCAAAGGCGCTTTTGCCTATGCTTGGGGGCACAACGCTGAGCGTGATCGTGGAACGCATGGTAAAGTTCGGCATCGAGACGGTCGTGGTGATCCACCCTGACCTGGCCGAAGCGACGGATGGCCTGCCTTGTCCTGTCGTCATCAATCCCCGTCCAGACGACGGACGCACTGGAAGCCTCCATCTGGGCCTGACCCACCTCACTTCCCCGTCAACCGACGTCCTCGTGTGTCCCGTAGACCGCCCGGGATGGGATAAGGCGGTGCTTGAGCGGCTGTTGGCTGCGCCAGGTGAAGCGGTGGTTCCCGTCCATGACGGCCGAGCAGGCCATCCCTTGTTGGTGCGGGGTCAGGCCCTTTCACGGCTTGCTGCCTTGGACGCCGATGCTCCACTTCGCGAGGCTTTGGTAAAGCGGACGAAAGTTGAGGTGGACGCGCCTTTCCTGCACGTCAACCTCGATCGACCGGATGACTTGGCAGCGATTCCGGCCTTGGCCGCGTGGCTGGGTCGTGGAGAAAACCCTTGACGTGCAGCCACCACGCGACAGCATGGCCCTCGACGTGTTGCGTTGGGCGCTCGCCACATGCGATGCCGGTCAACGCGTTGTGCTCGCTTCCGTTGTCACCACGACGGGCTCGGTGCCCGGCAAAGCCGGGGCCAAGTTGGCGCTGTGCGCTGGACCGACATGGGTGGGCACCGTAGGCGGTGCAGGACTGGAAGAGCGTGTCAAGTCGGCCATGCTCGAACGTTTGCACGCACCTGGCCGTCCAATGGGTGAGGTGCTGACCTATGGGTTGCATCGTGGGGCCAAGGGCTATGAGGTCGTGGCGTTGGATTCACTCTGCGGAGGGCGTGTGACGGTGTCCATTGACGTGCTGAACCCCACACCTCACGTGCTGCTTATGGGCGGTGGGCATTGTGCTGTGGCCTTTGCCAAGGTGGCCGATCAGCTCGGTTGGCGCACATCGGTTCAAGATTCACGCGAGGCCTATGCAGACGATGCCCACCACCCGGCAGCGATGGAACGCCACGTGACCAGCGTCGAGGCTTTTCTTGCCGCCGAAAACGCGACCACTCTCACTCGCTTCACGGACATTTTGTTGCTTGGCCACGATCACGCAGAGGATCGGGCACGCTTGCATGGGTTGCTGGAACACCTCAATGCTGCTGGATTGACCCCAGGCCAAGACGGCGCACCGCGCATCGGGTGCATCGGCTCTCGTGCCAAGTGGACGTCGTTCCGAAACGGCTGCCTTGAGTCAGGCCTACCGGAGGCTTTGGTGGAAGCCGTAGCGTGTCCCATTGGCCTCAACATTGGCGCGGAAACGCCTGAAGAAATTGCGGTCGCAGTTGCGGCCTCAATCATGGCTTCGGAGGCAGGACTTGCGCCGGGCGAACCCACGTGGCGCGATGCGATGTGAGGTTCAGCGAAACACCCGTTCGCGGAAGTACCGCAATTCCTCGACCGACTCACGGATGTCATCCAAGGCCAAGTGCGCACCTTTCTTTTGGTAGCGAGGAACGCCGGGGTGCCACCTTCGCGCGAGCTCTTTGACCGTTGAAACATCGATCATTCGATAGTGAAGAAAGTCGACAATCTCGGGCATTTCCTTCTCTAAAAACCGCTTGTCGTTCCACACAGAATTCCCGCACAGCGGTGCGGTGTTTGGCTCAACGTGCTCATGGAGGAAGCTCAACGTCTGCGCTTGCGCTTCTGCAACGCTGACACCCTCGGCACGGATTCGGTCCACGAGCCCGCTGCGATGGTGGTGGGTGGTGTTCCACTCATCCATGCCGGCGATTGCCTCATCGCTGACGTGGACGGCAAGGTTGGGCCCTTCGGCGATGAGATTCAATTCGCCGTCTGTGACCAAGGTGGCGATTTCGATGATCTGGTCGTTCACGATGTCGAGCCCCGTCATTTCGAGGTCGATCCACACCAGTCGGTCCCCGCGCATGACATCGACTGTTCCGTCACACGTATCAATAGGGTGCTGGGCGCATCTGGGTTCTGTTCGAGCATGTTATGGTAATCAATGGAAAACACACCGTCTTCCCGCGGCGCGTGGTTGGTGGCCTCATGCGTGGATGCGATGGCTTGAAACAGGCCCGACTTCACGGAATCACATGACCAGCAAGGCGACCACGCAGCGCCTCATCGTCCTGACCGTCCTCGGGCTCCTCGTGTTTCCGTTGGCGATGGCCTCGGTGAGTGTGCCGACCGTCGATTCGGAGCCCGAGGAAGAGGGCTGGTGGGTTGACACCACCGTGGACCGTGACGGCAACGGCATCGGCGACATGGTTGAGCGTTACCACGACCACCCGCTCTTCCTCGACGGGGACAAGACGTTGCCGCTCATCATCGATTTTGACCACACGCCCACGCCCGCCGACGTGGCGATGCTTGAGCGCGAGGTCGGTTACGTGCATCAGTGGGATCTGCCGCTTATCGACGCTGTCGCGGGTCGTGTCCCTCATACGATGATCCTCGAAACCACCTCGCTACCGGGTGTGGTGATGCTGGAATTGGACGGCATCATGCAGGTCCAAAACGGCGATGCAGCCGTCATCCACGAAGTCGATTTGGCTCAGCAGGCCACCGGTTATGACGGCTCAGGTGTGACCGTGGCCGTGATCGACACAGGCATCGACAGTTTCCACGTCGGTCTCGACGATTTGGACGACGACAACAGCACCGAGGACCCCAAAGTCATCGCCTTCTACGACCCCGTCAACAACCCCGACAAAACCAACGGTACCGAGATTCGAGCCTATGACGACCAAGGTCATGGCACGCACTGTGCCGGTACCGTTGCGGGAACGGGTGCCCCCACCTACGAACACCCAGGCATGGCTCCACAAGCCTTCCTTGTGGGCGTCAAGGTGCTTGATGCAGGTGGTTCGGGAAGCTTTGCCACGGTGATGGCCGGCATGCAATGGACGGTCGATCACCGGTACGAGTACAACATTCGGGCGGCGTCCATGAGCCTCGGTGGACCGGGCCCGATCGAGTGGACGTCGTCTGAGGAAGACAGCGTGAACCGCTATGCCAACGAGATGGTCCGTGCAGGCATCAGCATGCTCATCGCCGCCGGGAATTCTGCCGCTCCAGCCACCATCGGAACGCCCGGAGGTGCTGAAGACGTGATCACGGTTGGCGCCCTCAACAAGGACACCGCCATTGCTGAATACAGCAGCGAAGGGCCCACAGAAGAAGGAAGGGTCAAGCCAAACGTCGCCTTTGTCGGATCTGATGTCATGTCTGCGCAGCACAATTCCGGTGACGGCTACGTGGCGTTCAGCGGCACCAGCATGGCCACACCGGGGGTAGCGGGGACCGTCGCCCTGATGCTCCAAGCCAATCCGGACCTTTCGCCCTTTGACGTGCGGAACATCCTCCAAGAAACCGCGACCTACAGAGAATGTCACTACATGGGTGCCAACCAACCATGTCCAGAAGATTTGATTCCGAAGAACAGGCAAAACAACGTCTACGGACACGGCCATGTCGAAGCCTTGGCTGCGGTTATGGAAGCCGCCCAGCGCGATTACCAGTTGGACGACAGCATCGCTGTGGTGCTCAACACGCCCATTGGTGATGACAACCGCATTCACCTGGAGCCTGGTGACGCCCTGTCCATTTCTGTGGCTGGCGAGGTTGATACCGTCCAGTGGCGCAGCAACCACCTTCGCGACGATTGGTCCACACTCCAGACCTACAGGGCAGGCAATGCTGCAGTGAGTTTGGACCTGGTGACCATCGTCACGCAATTGCAATCCCTGCCGGGCATCACCACCGACGGAAACCATACCCTCTCCATTCGTGGCCTGGCGGCCAACGACAGCGGGGGGCACTCTTCCACATCCAACATCGCCGTGAACGTGATGCTGATGGACACGGCAAACGCAAACAACGTTGAAACAGCGGCCTCTGGCGGCGGCATTTCAGCGGGTGTGGTTTCTGCGGTGGTTGTCGTTTTGATCGGTCTTGTCTTGGGTGCGATGCTGGTGCTCTCACGAGGTAACGACGGCGCTGAGGGCGCTGAACCGTTTTGGACGAACGACGATGAGGACGTTACAGCTGTGGTTGAAGCCGCCATCGACGAAAGTTGACTCGACCTACCACGCATCGGGACGTGCGGGCGGATCCTCTCCATCCGCGTTCATCATGGACTTGAGCCTCGCTGCACCGCAGGATTGCAAGAAACCGTTTGCGAAATCTCGTCGCTGTGAGCCAAAAGTGGAACTCTACAGGCCAATCCTCAAAGGGTGGAGGCACGACCACAGTGTGGTGCGAGGATGGTCGGCGAAGCACGTGTCCCGATGCTGCCTCAAGCACCGAAGACCATTTGGCAGGCGAAGGTGAACCACCGCTCTGTTGAGGTGTTGGCGCCGAGCAACGCCGTCCTGCTCGATGTTCTCCGTGACAACGTCGGCCAACTGGGGGTCAAGCGAGGGTGCGATCTGGGCACCTGTGGATGCTGTGCGGTGCTCGTTGACGGCCAACCCCGTTTGTCCTGCATGACCTTGGCCGGCGACGTTGAAGGCTGCGCCATCACCACGGTCGAAGGCCTTGCTGAAGGCCACCACCTTGCGCCAATCCAGACATGCTTTGCCATGCATGGCGGCTCACAGTGCGGGTTCTGCACCCCAGGATTCCTGATTTCAGCACAGGCACTCCTCTATCAGACCTCAAGCCCAACCGAAGCTGAGGTCAACGAAGCGATTGAAGGCAACCTTTGCCGTTGTACGGGTTACCAACCCATCGTGGAATCCATCATGGCCGCTGCGGCCCTGCTGCGAGGCGAGGGAGAGGCCCCCGTGCCACCCACCAATCCGCATGCAGACCCGCACCCCTCTGGTCCAGAAGAGCCACAATTGCCGCCAGGGCATGCGAGGTGATTGTCCGTGTCTGGAGGGTACCGTCAGCAACCAGGAGGTGCCGGGGGAGGGATCCGTAAGGACGGGAAGCGGGTCGCCGGGAAACTCCGCTTCACACCGCCCGGCGCGGGCGGTTCTCGCCCAGTCAGCAGCCCTCGTGATCTCGACGGCATCCCTGAATCGGTCGGAGGGAATGAACCCCAACCTGCCGGGCATCACGTTCACGATCGTTTGCGCACGGGCACCACGGTGGGCCGCTCCACGGCCTTGGTGGACGCCAACGCCAAGGTGACCGGACAAGCATGGTACGGTGACGATGTTCGCCTTCCCAACGAGGTCATCGGACGCATCCTGCGTTCTCCACACCATTACGCCCGCATTCGTTCGATCGATACATCAGCGGCAGAGGCCATGCCCGGGGTCTTGGCGATCGCCACGGGGAGCGATGCGCCCAAGACCTTCGGCGTGCTTCCGGTGACCAAAGATGAACACGCCATGGCGGTCGAGAAGGTGCGGCATGTGGGGGACCTCGTCGCTTGCGTCGCTGCCGTGGACGAAGCAACGGCCATGGAAGCCCTCGGTGCCATCGTGGTGGATTATGAGGAACTGGAACCGGAGTTTGACCCTCGGAAAGGACTTGAGGACGTCGACGAACCCATTCATTGGCGCGGGAAGTACCACGTCGGGCGCACCAACGTGCAAAAGCGCGTCCACCAAGCCTTTGGTGATCGCTCGAAGATCGAGCATGCTGCAGCCACGTCTCGCCGTGCTTGGCGCTTCGAAGGCGTGCATCACGGTTTCACAGAACCCCACGCCGTCGTCGCGCATTGGGACGCCAACGGCCGATTGCAACTCTACACACCCCAGCAGGTGCCTCACTACACCCATCGTGCTTTGGCGACGGTGTTGAACGTCCCCATGCACCAAATTAACGTCGTTCGCACCTTTGTAGGAGGCGGTTTTGGGGGGAAGTCCGATCCGTTCCCCCACGAGATGTGCGCGGCCATCCTGGCGCGCAAATGCGGTCGCCCGGTTCGCATCACCTTCGACCGCGAAGAGGTGTACTGGATCAACCGCGGACGTCACCCCTCCTACATCGAGGTCAAACTCGACGCAGACGAAGACGGCCGAGTGGCCGGTTTGGACGTCGACGCCTTGATCGACGGTGGAGCCTTCGCTTCCTTCGGTCACGTCACCTCGTACTACAACGGCGTGCTGGCCACAGCGCCTTACGAGTTGGGATCCTTCCACTACACCGGCGCTCGCGTCTGGACCAACAAGCCTGCCAGCGGCGCCATGCGCGGCCACGGGGCGGTCAACACGCGGTGTGCCGTTGAAGTTGGATTGGACGACATTGCCGAACAGTTGGCCGTGGACCCCATTGACCTGCGGCTGGCCAACCTTCTGCCGCCGCACAGCCGTACCATCTCCGGATTCCGGATCACCAGCAACGGAATGCGCGAGGCGTTGCGTCGCGTCAAAGAGGGAAGCGGCTGGGACGAAAAGTTCCGGAAGATGCCCCTTGGCAAGGGCATTGGGATTGGTTGTGGCTTCTTCATCTCCGGTTCTGGACTCCCGATTCACTGGGACCCCAACCGTTTCCCCCATGCCACCGTCCACATTCAGGTGGACATGGACGGCGGCGTCACGGTCCACACCGGTGCGGCCGATATCGGCCAAGGCTCGACCACGGCCGTTGCCCAAGTGGTCTCAGAAGTGCTCGCTTTGCCGCTTGACATGATCCATGTCCGCAGCCATGAGAGCGACACCAGCCCAGTGGACCTTGGTTCATACTCCAGCCGAGTGACCTTCATGAACTGCAACGCAGCCATTCGCGCGGCCATGGAGATTCGAGACGAGTTGCTCAATGCTGCATGGGACATGCTCGGATACCACCCCACCACCTTGGTTATGGTCGACCGACGTATCGTCTACAAGCACGACCCCTCCATCGGCGTGTCTTACCTTCAGGCGCTCCACAAGGCGCAGGAGGACAAGGGTGCGCTCATCGCGCGGGGCGCCTACCGTTCGCCACCGATGGGTGGCGTGCACAAAGGTGCAGCCGCCGGTCTTGCACCCGCCTACTCCTTCTCTGCCTACGTCGCTGAGGTGGATGTTGACGTTGAAACCGGCCTGGTGAAGTGCACCCGTGTCTGGGCAGCGCACGACTGTGGCAAAGCGCTCAACCCCCTCGCCGTCGAAGGCCAAATCATTGGTTCCTGTCACATGGGCCTCGGACAAGTGCTCTCTGAGCAAATGGTCTACGGCCGCACCGGGCACTTGCAAAACGCAAACCTGCTTCAGTACCAAATTCCGTCGGTTCACGAGATGCCCCACGTGACGCCCATCATCGTCGAATCCTCCGACCCAGAGGGGCCATTTGGCGCCAAAGAAGCCGGTGAAGGCCCCTTGCTTCCGATTTTGCCGGCGGTCTGCAACGCGGTGTATGACGCCGTCGGCGTACGCCCCTCATCGCTTCCCTTGACCCCCGACGTGGTGTGGGCTGACATCCAGAAGCGGATAAAGAAGGAAGGCGTCGAAGATCCACTCGAGCTTGAGTCGCCTCGCCTGACGCACGGGCCACTCCAAGAGAAATTGGCGGCTCGTGCTGAAGAGCATCATTCACGCGATCGCGCCCGCCAGCGCACGGAGGACACTTCGCCGTACGTGAACGGCGTGTTGTTCGGCTTCGATCCGACCCGTCCGATTGACGAACAATTGGAGGGTTGGGCGGCCATCGACGACCCCGACCCAGAATCCATGGCCGAAATGGGCTATGCAGGCCGTGCTTGGCTCAAGCAAGAGCAGCGCCAGATGGGAGGTGACGTCTGATGCTGACGCCTCCCTTTGTGTTGCACCGCCCGACATCGGTGGAGGAAGCGTGCGCCATCGCTGCTGAACTCGCTGAAGCCGACCGACCCTTCGACTGGGTTGCAGGCGGTACGGACTTGCTGCCGAATTACAAGTGGCACCTCAACCCGAAAGGGGACGTGATTTCGCTCGCGCACGTTGACGGAGCCGATGCCTTGGAAGTCAACCGCGTGGGCTGCATGGTACGGTTGCACGATGTGGCCACCTCTGATGTGGTGCACCCGCTTCTTTCAGAAGCCGCAGCGAAGGTCGCTTCGAGCCTGATCCGTCGTAGCGCGACGGTTGGAGGCAACCTCTGCCTCGACACCCGCTGCTTCTGGTACAACCAAGGCGAGGATTGGCGCCGGTCCATCGACTGGTGCCACAAGGCCGATTGTGGCACAGGTGCTGATTGCCGCGTGATTCCCAACCAAAACACGTTGTGCGTGGCCACCTACCAAGGCGACATGGCAGCGGCGTTCATGGCCCTCGGTGCTGAGGTGGAACTTGTTGGCCCTGCAGGTGAACGCCGCATGCCACTCGAGGACTTTTTCGAGCTTGACGGCATGAAGAAGAACGTGCTTCAACCTGGAGAGTTCTTGCTCGCCGTACATCTCTCCGAAGACGCTTCATCCCGTGTTGGCGCCTACCACAAATTGCGCGTGCGGGAGACGTGGGACTTCCCTGAAGCCGGTATCGCAGCCGCGTGGATTCCCGGGGATGCGGCTTCGCTCCGTGTGGCCAGCACAGGTTTAGAGAGCATCCCAGGGCTGCATGCTGACCTTGTTGAGACGCACGCAGATTGGGTCGAAACCGAGGGCCGGAAGCGTCTCTCAAAAGCCCTCCAGAAGGCCATCAAGCCGGTCAACAACACCGCCCTTCCACCCCGGTACCGCCGTTCCATGGTGAGCGTGCTCGCCTCCCGTGCACTCCGCGCCATCACCCAGGAGGAGTGACGATGCGAGTCACGTTCTGCATGTTTGTCGTATTGCTCATGGCTCCAATCCTGCCGGTCGGTGCACAAGTCGACGCTCCATCATGGGAACTCGGATGGGAGAGCGACGTCGAAGACGGCGTCATCCTCAACCTCGATGGAAACCGCTGGAGCATCAGCCACACACTGGAGGTATGGATTGCCAACAACCGTCCATTCGATTTGGAAGTCGAAATGGAGCTCGAGCTTCCAAGCGATGTTCCCGTCGAAGCGGAGATAGATTCACCGGTGAGCGTTGGAGCAAATGGAAACGTGACCGTTGAGATCACCTTTACTGGGACGACGGCCGATGACGTTCGAGCTTATGCACCAGCCTCTGCGTTTGTCTTGACCGTCATTGCGACGGAAGCCTCGCAGACCAACTCCGGTTCCACCCAGGACATCGATGCTGACCTCGAGCTCCCTCGCGTTCACAGGCTGGAGCCAAACGTGCCCCAAGCGCCGAATCCCTTCGATGCAGGCACGTGGATTGAGATGACGCTTGAAATCAACAACATGGGCAACACGCGGGATGCTGTGACCGAAGCCGAGGCTGAAGTTCGCTCCTGTCCACAATTGAGCGTTCTCGGTCTTGACGCTGTTTCGGGAACCGTGGTGGAGCCCACCGGAGTTGGTGGGCAAGGGCCCACCGAAGTAACGGTCCGTCTTGAGGCCTCCAGCAGCCACCCCGGAAGAACCTGTGAAATTCGTTTCATCGTGACGTCCGAAGGCGATGGCGCCAGCCGAAGCACCACCATTGAGGTCGACGTCAATGCTGCGGATCCGGATGAGGTAATCGGTGACGTCAACGATGTCGGGACGAGCGATTCCACCACGCAAGAGGAAGCCGGCGCTTTGCCACTTCCAACATCAGTCCTTTTCGTGGCGCTGTTGCTCGCAGTTTTGCGACGTCCAATCCCTTCTGATGAGGCTTGAACACCCGGGCACCGCGCTCGCAGAAAACATCGTCCTGAACGATGCACGTCGCTCTATTGTGTCAAGAGCACCGTGGGAGAATCATTATGTGGGCCGTGAATATCGCAGAGATGGTGCTACAGGCAACTGTGGCTCAATGAGGCGACACCATGGCTGAGGAGGGCAGCAAAAGACTCGGTCTCGAGTCGTGGCTGCTTGTAGCCCTCATCGTTACCGTCCTGATGGCTGGGACAGTTATTGCTCTGGTCAGCGCAGGAAAAGATGTTGTCTTTTCACCGTACGAAGAGGTTGACTCGGCGCTCAGCTACCAGCAAATCACCGATGCCCGAGCCACGTTCGGCGAAGGCGGCATGGGATACACCATCGCCAACACCATGTCAACGCCCATGCTGGTGAACGATTGGAAGGAACCGCACCGCACCATGTTGATCATCGCAGCGCCCGAGAAGCCCTTCGACGCGGCCGAAGCCTCCGCGCTCCACGACTTTGTCACCAAGAAGGGCGGCAAGGTCATCCTCGCATCCAACTCGTCAAATGCTCAGCCGGTGGCCGATCTTTTCGGTGTCAAGTTCTTCGGCGACCCTGTGGTTGACCCTTACCGCTACTACGAGATGCAAGGCAACGACGGCAACCCACTTGCTCCGGACGCCCGAAGGGTCTGGGCTGCTTCCAGCTTGACGCGCAACGTCACCGAGATGCAAGACGAAGCCCGCCAAGCGTGCACCGACGTACAGATCAGCGTCCCCGTTGATTTGGACAACTGTCGGCTACCTGTCCTCTTCCACCGCCCCACGGCCATCCAAGTTCTCGAGGACCAAGAGGAGTCGCAGCGTACGGTTAGCGTCCTTGCTGCGGCCTCAACCCCAGCGTTCATCGCTCGCGCCGACTACAATCCTGACAACATCGCAAATCCGGTGCTGGGCGAGGGCAAAACGGGCCTTATCGTGCGGATGGATTACCCCGTTGAAGGCGTCCTTGACACCACCATTGGAGGCGGCCAGGGGCAAATTGACGTGACTGGAAGCATCGTCTTTGTCGCCGACCACTCTGTCTTTGCGAACCACATGTGGACGTGGGAAAAAGCCGACACAACCGGCAAATTGCAGTGCGACAGCCCGCAGTACGAAGAGCGCAACGCAGCCACGTGTTGGACCACAGACAGCCAAGGCATCGATCAAGGCGACAACGCATGGGACGGAAACCAGCGCTACTTCACCGCTCTCGTGGGCTCCATGATGGAACACGACAACGAAGAAATGTCGTCCACGGTGCAACGCACCCTCTCCAATTTCAACGTCGTCTTTGACGAAAGCCGTCACGTCGCTGGAGCCCTGACGATGCCCTTCACAGAAGCCGTTGGCGCTGTGGTCCTCCTGACCAGCGATGGACTGCTGAAGTGGCTCATCGGCATGAACCTCTTCGCCCTCTTGGCCATCGCCATCATGGTGGTACCAGAAAAGGAAAACTGGCGGCACGTGTTTGATCTTACTCGATTCAGGGAGCGTCCAACCAAGTTGGACCCCACCCAGTATCAACGCCGTACGAGGGAAGCATTCCTGTCAAAGGTCCGGCAACTCCACGACCTGACCCGCGACGACTTCGCACGCAAGTCGCCTGCGGAAATCATGCAAATGGTGCGCGAGCCGCGCCTGGTTGAGCTGGTCAGCTCCAACCGCGACTATTCCAACGATGAACTGAGGGAGTTGATCCCGCACATCCGTCGTTGGGGAAAATAACCTAGGAGGAACAAACCATGCAGCCACCCGCCCCCCCCGCAGCCCCGCCCGCGCCGGTCGCTCCCGCTGCTCCGGCGCCCCCCGCCCCCGCGGCTCCGCCCGCACCGGCGGCACCCGCGCCCGCAGCGCCCGCAGCACCCGCCGCACCAGCCGCCCCCGCTCCGGCGCCTACTCGGCACCAGAGCAGCCCCGAAGTGAAGGAACGTCTCGCCGCCGTCGGCGCGATTTCCCAAGCCATCTCTGCTGAAGTGCAGAAGGTGATCATCGGGAAGTCGCACATCATCGACAACGTGCTCATCAACATCCTGTCCAATGGAAACCTCCTCTTCGAGGATTACCCTGGTCTGGCCAAGACGCTGATGACCAACACGTTCGCCGATGCCCTCGGTTGTGACTTCAAGCGTGTTCAGTTCACGCCTGACTTGCTCCCTGCCGACATCACGGGGACCAACATCTACGACGCGAAGAAGGGTGAGTTCACCTTCAAGCCAGGTCCGTTGTTCTGCAACCTCCTGCTCGCTGACGAGATCAACCGTGCCCCGCCCAAGACGCAGGCTGCGTTGCTCGAAGCGATGCAGGAAAAGCAAGTGACCATCGGTACGGTGACCCACAAGCTCCCCGCGCCTTTCATCGTCATGGCGACCCAGAACCCAGTCGAGCAGGAAGGAACCTACCCCTTGCCCGAAGCGCAGCTTGACCGTTTCATGTTCAAGATGTCCGTGGGTTACCCCGACCGTGCGGATGAGGACGAGATTCTCCGCCGCCGTATCGAACGTGGAAAGGACGCCGTCGACGTCGACGTCATCACCGACCCGCAGCGCGTGATTGCGATGCAGCAGGCCTGTGAGAGCGTCTATGTGGACCCCAGCCTCCGCATGTACATGGTCGAAATCGTCTCCCGAACCCGTGAGGACCCACGCGTTCTCGTCGGCTCCTCGCCCCGTGGTTCGCAGGCGCTTCTGAAGACCTCCCGTGCCGCCGCCGCCCTCCGCGGTCGTGACTTCGTCACCCCTGACGACGTGAAGACCGTCGCTGAGCTGGCCATCGCGCACCGGATCATCCTCAAGCCCGAACATCAAATCAAGGGCCTGGAGGCCGGTGAGGTAATCCAGAACATTCTGCGTGAAGTTCCCGTGCCGACCGTTTGAGGTCCGTCACGACATCTGAAACGGAGAGTTGGCCACCATGTGGAGCCGTAAATCAGCAATGCTCGGCAGCCTGGCTGTCGCGATGTACTTGCTCGGCCTCACGCTGCGGAATTCGCAGCTGGTCACCATCGCCGTGGTCATCTTCGTGATTTTGACCTGGGCTGCCCTCTTTGGTGGACACGCCGACGTCGCCTCCTCCGGACGTCGGTCAGAAGAGTTCACTGGAGAGGAAGGCATGGCCCTCGGCAACGTCTCTGCGATGCGAAAGATGTCCAGCGCACGCCTGTTCGAAGACGGTGAGCTGAGCGTAACGCTCAGAATGCAGAACCACTCAGGTTTGGCGAAGATTTTGGAGGTGCGCGATCGCGTGCCTGAGGTCATGCGCATCAAGTCCGGTTCGAACTACATCCTGATGGAACTTGGTCCCCGCCGTGAGACCTTCATCGAGTACACCGTTGAATGCCCCCTTCGAGGCTTCTACAGCCTTGGACCGGTCGCGGTCCGCATGCAGGACGCCTTCGGTTTGTTCCACCGTGAGAAGGAGCTCCACGTCTACAACGACTTCCTCGTCTTCCCCAAGATGGAAGACCTCAAGGAAACGTTCGTCAAGTCCCGCGTGCCGAAGATTTTCACCGGTGCAGTCAACATCCGACAGCCCGGTCCCGGTTCGGAGTTTTACTCGCTGCGCGAGTATTTCGAAGGCGACTCGTTCCGTGCGATCAACTGGTCGGCGTACGCCCGCTCTGGCAAACTGATGGTGAACGAGCGCGAGCGTGACGCAGTGTCCGACGTGATCATCCTCGTCGACTCTCGCTCTGTCGCCGAAACCGGCCCTGTCAGCCGCAATGCGTTGGTGTATTCCACGCGCGCCGCGGCCTCGCTGGCGAAGTACTTCCTCGGCCGCCGTGACTCTGTCGGTGTCATCGTCTACGGTGACGAAGTGGTCAGCGTCGACCGTGACACGGGCAAGAAGCAACTCTACGTGATCTTGACCAAGTTGGCCGGCGCGGTGGCAAAAGGAAACACGCCCCTCCAAGTCGTTGTGAACCGCATCCTGCCGCACATCAACAAAGGGAGCCCCATCATCGTCCTCAGCAACCTCGAGGACGATCCGACCGTCATCAACGCACTGCGTGATTTCCGGGCCCGTGACTTTGACGTGACCGTGCTTTCACCCTCATCCCTTGAGTTTGAATTCGACGCGAAGCGCCTCGATCGTACGGGGTATGAGGTGCTCAAGACC
>PCBQ01000078.1 GCA_002731395.1 Methanobacteriota archaeon | reverse complement strand
GCTCGGTGCGATGGAAACGATGTACCAGCGTGGGAAGATTCAGGACGAATCGATGCACTACGAGCACCTGAAACATGACGGCACCCTGCCGATCATCGGCGTCAACACCTTCCAGAACCCCAACGCCGAGGCCTTCGACGAATCTTCAGCAGACGCCTTTGACATGGAATTGGCGCGCGCGACGCCCGAGGAAAAGGCGGCGTGCCTTGAGCGCACTACGGCCCTACAACAGCGCGATATGGACGCGACCAACGAGGCTTTGGCGCGCCTGCAAAGCGTGGCGCGCTCCGGCGGGAACGTGTTCGAGGAATTGATGGAGACCGTCAAAGTCGCGAGCCTTGGCCAGATATCGAACGCCCTGTTTGAGGTCGGCGGTCAATACCGTCGCAACATGTGACGACGTCCGACCTTCATATCCTCTCGAACAAATCTCGTCCGCATGGACGGATTTACAGACGAGCAGGCGCGGGACGACGAACAGCACATGGACCTTGAGACCGAGGATTTCATCGCAACGGTTGACCTCGGCGAAACGCCGATCCGTGTCGATATGTTCGACTTTCACCGGACCAACAAAGGGGCGTTGGCCGCCCTTCGTCGCGCCACCGTCACGCCTCGGGACCGAGCGCGAAAGGACATCCTCAACGGCGAGGAACTCCACAACCATTCGCGGTTTTTCCCTCGTCACCTCGGCAACCTGATGCTGGTCATGCTGCAACAGCGCTGCAAGGATGAAACGCACCCATGGTCGATGATTCGTGAGTTCCACAAAGACGACTCCAACATGGAAATCCCTCCGGACTACTGCCGTGTTGACCTCGGCTCACGCGGCATCTTTGAGGTCGGCGTGGACGCTGAAGTTCACCTTGACCTCGGCGCCCACGGTGCCGTGTTGTACATGACCCACGACCATGACGGTGACCGACGCTTCCATGTCGGCGTTCCGAAGACCCAACGTGCCGAGGCAGACCGCTTTCTCGAAGAGCTGGAAGAGGCCGTCTTCACGACCCTGCTCAAAGGACTGGTGATGACGAGTACTTACCGTGTGCTTGACCGAGAGGCGTACCATGACGAGCGGTTGACCCTGTCAAAGGACATCGAGGAAGCGATTGACCGTGAGGTGATTCAGTATGTCCCGTTGATGGGTGAACTCGAAGACCTCGGCGTCCCGTCTTCACGTGGTGTGCTGCTCGTCGGTGAACCGGGCACTGGAAAGACGATGATCGTCAAGCACATCGTTCGGAGCCTGGCCGACCTAAGCATCATCATCGTCACCCCTGACGAATTGGGACGAGGTTCCGTGCGCCGAATTTTCGAGCACGCGCGCCGTATGTCGCCCTGCGTGGTGGTCTTGGAGGACCTCGACAACGTTGGCGCCATCTCCCGCGACATCGCTCAGCACCCCATCCTTGGCGAACTGCTCGTCGCCATGGACGGAACGGACGGGAACTCTGGCGTTCTCGCGGTGGCGACGACGAACAACCTGAACCTCCTCGACGGTGCCATCCGCGCCCGACCTGGACGCTTTGACCGTGTGATTGCGGTGGAAGCACCGTCATCGGACGTGCGCCGGGCCATGCTGACACGTCAAATGGAGACTTTCGGAGGTCGTCCGGAAGACCTCGACCTCCGATGGCTTGTCCGTGAAACCGAGGGCCTCACCGGTGCTTACCTCAACGAAGTGGTGAAGTCGGCCTTCATTCGTGCCCGGCAGCGAGGTCAGACCTCCATCGAAGTCGTGGACATGGAGGCGGCTGTGTCAGACGTCGTGGGTTCGCGGAAGGTGGCCATAGAAGGCCGGCGCAATGCTTCATCCCATGGTTCACCGCCCTCGCAATTGTTCGCATGATGCGAGCAAGGTGGCAAAATCGGCCGGTTTGTGGTCGTCTTATGAGGAAGCCACTATAACCTCACGAAGAAGCATCGTTCAGGGAGAATCTTCGCCCTGGTGAACGAAGCCTTGTCGTGCAAAAAAGAGCTCCCTTCCTACCTTGGTCGAAGGGATCATGCGCTGGAAGCCGACCTCCAAGGGCGGCTTGATGCTGGCCACCGCGTCTTTGCCGTCGGTGACGTGCATGGTCACCTAGCGACGCTCAGAGCGCTTGTGCATCGGCTCCGTTTGGGGCAAGAAGACCGGCTTGTCCTTCTCGGCGATGCGATTGACCGCGGACCGAATTCAGCCGGTGCTGTGGCCTTTATTCGTGATGACCCACGTTTGTTGACCCTCCTTGGCAACCACGAGCGTATGGCCACGAAGTGTCTGCAGAACGACGGGACCATCGAGCTCTGGCCACCGTGGATGCAGCGTGGCGGAGCCGCCACGTGGGGTTCCTACATCGTGCAGGCAGAAGGCGACCTGCATGTGGCCAAACAGAGTTTTGCCGACGATCTTCTCTGGATGGACGTCTTGCCGACCGAAATCGTCCTGGACGATGTCCGTTTGGTCCACGCGGGATACGACCCAACAAAGCCGCTTGACGCACAGACGGAGCACGAATTGCTGTGGATCCGTCGTCGATTTTACCGCCATGACGCACCGCTCGACGCACGTCGTACCGTGATCTTTGGTCACTCGACCACCACAAAATTTGGCTCAAGACCTGGCGACGTTGCCTTCAGCGACGTCCGCCTTCCCGACGGTCGGCCATCATGGCTGGCCATGGACATCGGAGCCTACAATCACGTTGATCCTGGCCTCGCTGCCGTTGACTTGAGGTCAATGCGCATCCAACGGCAGCAGACCCTCCGGTCCGAACGATGGTTCGATGCACCGGATCAAAAGGAGGCTCCAGTCAGTGACTTCTTTGGCCTGCGCGCGCTGGAGTCACGCCGTGATCGTCGCGTAAGGCCGCGCTCCATTGGATATGCCAGGGTTGCTGGCGTGGTGTTACCAAGGGACGGTTCGTGCCGCTCATGGGCGGAATCCCAGGCCGCCATCGCCGCCAATGAACTGACACCTACCACTTGGAGGCGCCTGCGTGCTGCGGCATCGCCACCACCACCACCACCACTCAGCCAACGTCAAGCGGCTCAACGTCATCGTATTCTCTTGGGGCCTGGCCGACCCCCTGAGCGAACGCACCCGGTGCTTCCACCACCGGAGCGATTCCGCATCGTTCGCCGGAAAGATGCGATAAAGTCCGCTTCCGAGACGAAATCTACACCAATGATGCGCGCATGATGCAAGATTGCGAACATTCAAGAGGAAGTATGTCGTTCTCCTGTTCATGACGCAACGTGACCCACAGACGGCGCTGTTGATGCTGCTGCTCGAAGGAGCGACCACCCCGCTGGCTCGAGCCATGGCCGCGGCCGTTGCCGATCGGCCGCGCGTGCTTCGAGCTCAGCAAGCATGGGACCGCTTGTACGCCGATGCGACAGCGTGAAGCCGTGCTCGTCCATCGAAGCACGTGGACAATGTGCTCTTCCCGGCTCTTTTCGGCGCGGGTACAGTGTTTGTCCTCGGCGCCATGAGCCCAGGCCCAAGCCTTGCCGTGGTGCTGCGCAACACGCTGACTGGAGGTCGTAGAGGTGGTGTGGCGTGTGCTTTAGGCCACGGCCTCGGGTTTGGCGTCTACGCCATGGTCGCGGTGTTCAGCCTCATCGCACTGTTGGAAGCGGCCGAACACGCATTACCGCTGTTGCGCGTCCTCGGGGCCTTGGTGCTGCTGGTCTTCGCTCGATGGACGTGGACCTCGGCCGGTGCACCCAGAACCGTTCAACATGATACCCTGCGCCCATCAGGCAGGACCGGTTTTGCAGAAGGCGCGGCCATTGCCTTCCTAAATCCGAAGATTGCGGTGTTCATGGTTGCCGTGCTGTCGCAGGTCCTGGAACCTGGCATGTCGCTGTGGACCAAGGCTGCCATTGGCGCGCTTGGGATGGTGATCGACACCATGTGGTACTTGGTCGTCGCCGTCTTCCTGTCCAGCAAGCGGCTCGAGGATGTGCTTGAGCGCCGAAGCAGCGCCCTGAACCGATGGCTCGCGGTGGCCTTGGCAGGACTGGCTGTATGGACGCTGGCGCAGGTTGGCCTCCCTTAGGCCAATGTTCCTTGGATTAATAGAATCTCTTAAGTTCTTATTACTGGGCGAATGGCCATGGTCATGGTCAACCAGTCCACCGATGTCATTGAGGAAACCATCCCTCTGGACCCCTCCCAAGAATACGACACCATCGTCATCGGTGCCGGTGCATCTGGCATTGGAGCGGCCATCGCTCTCACGCACGCTGGCGTTGAGAAATTCTTCGTTGTCGATCGCGAAACCGTTGGCGCATCATTCGCCAAATGGCCCGCTGAAACCCGTTTCATCACGCCCTCCTTCCCAAGCAACTCCATCGGCATGCTGGACTTGAATTCAATCGCTGTCGGTGTTTCACCGGCGTTCAGCATGAAGGTGGAACACCCCACCGGTCAGCAGTATGCTCAGCACCTGAACAACTTGGCCACGTTTTTCGAGATCCCAATTTTGGAACACACCAACGTCAACGCCATTGAGAAGCATGACGACCTGTTCCACCTCCACTTCGACGAAGGCACTTTCATGACCAAGAACGTCATTTGGGCGGCTGGTGAATTCCAATATCCGAAGACAGATGCATTCGAAGGTGCAGAGCTGTGCCGTCACACCGCGACCGTTTCCTCTTACGCTGAACTTGCTGGAGACGATTTCCTGATCATCGGAGGATATGAAAGCGGTGTGGACGCAGCCTATCACTTGGCTGACCATGGGAAGAAGGTCCACGTCTTTGACCGTGCAGATCCATGGGGCGAGGGAAGCTCGAACCCAAGCATTGCACTGGCGACCTTTACGATCGAACGTACCCGCCATGCGTGTTTCTCGGAGCACGTGACGCTGCATGCCAACAACGGCGTTGAGCGTGTAACCTTCTCCGACGGCATGTACGAACTCACCACGAGCAACGGAGAGGTCTTCCAAACGGCGACTCAGCCCCTCTTCGCCGGTGGCTTCGAGGGCAGCCACGCCTTCGTTTCACACCTGTTCGAATCTCGGGACGATGGATTTCCCGAATTGAGCGAACGGGACGAATCGACCACCCACCCAGGCATGTTCCTTTGCGGCCCCGCCATACGACACGGGAACGAGAACTTCTGTTTCATCTACAAATACCGCCAACGCTTTGCCGTCGTAGCACAGGCCATCGCCGCCTCGCTTGGTCATGAGACCGATGATTTCGTGGAAGCCTACCGCGGATGGGGCATGTACCTCGATGACCTCTCATGCTGCGGTCAGGAGTGTTTGACGTGCTGAACAAAGGCGGGGACCCGGCTTCGATGATCCTGCCCAAGTCAAGGAAATCGGTGGCGACGAGTTTCGAATGGTTGGGACAAACCATGGCCAGTGCATGCTGGATTGTCAGCGTCTTCGTGTACGGCATTTCCTCCACAGGCGACTGGTTGCAGTTGGGTGCCGCATCATGCTGGATGGTGGCCAACATCGCAACGTTGGTTGGCGCAAAGGTCTGAAGCAGTAGAGCATTCAACGCTCAGCGCTGACAGGCGGAGCAAAAGAAGGTCGAACGACCGGACTGGACGATGCGCTGAATCGTCTGGCCACAGAACCGTCCCTCTCGCCCTGCACACGGTTGACCTTCGCGATCGTAGACGCGGAATCGGTGCGGGAAATAGCCGAGTTCACCCTCAACACCACGGAAATCGGACAGCGTTGAACCGCCGGCTTCAATCGCCTCAACCAAGACCTCGCAACAGGCTTCCCACAGGGCTTCAAGCCGTTCCGTGGGTTGGTCAGCGCCGCGCACCAACGTGTCGCTTCGTCGACGCGGCGAAAGACCCGCCCGATGAAGGGCTTCGCAGACGTAGATGTTACCAAGACCCGCGACAATGCGTTGATCCAACAAGGCCGACTTCAGCGGTGTTCGGCGGCTAGCGAGCGCCTGCGCCAAGACCTGTGGACTCCACAGGGCCGCACCGTCCATCACACCCTCGAGCGCCAATGGCTCTGGTCCAATGTGCTCCATACCAGCAAGCACCTTATCCATCGTGGCATGGAGTTCAATCCAACCAAACCGACGTGGGTCGGTGTATACCGCCATGTGACCGTCGTCAAAACCGAGGACGAGGTGGTCATGCTTCCCGAGCGCGTCCTGAGCATCAGGCGCCTTGACCGTCCGATGGTAAGCGCCGAGGGTCTGACCTTCGGTCGCCCGGTGAAGGGTCCACCGCCCGGACATCCCGAGGTGCGACAGCAACACCTGCCCGTCCTCCATCTGCACCACCAGATGCTTCGCACGGCGTTGAACGGCGCGAACCGTGGAACCTACGAGCCGGCCCTCGAGGTCTTCAGGAAAAGGAAAACGAAGGTCAGGTCGACGCTGTTGTACGGTGACCAAGCGGCGGCCCGTCCAAGCCTCTGCGAGGCCACGACGAACGGTCTCGACCTCTGGCAGTTCAGGCACTGGGCGGCCCCCCCACAACAAAGAGGAGATGCTTGTCTTCGAACCCCTCAAGATTGATGACCTCCTCGAGAGCGAAATCTGCTTCGGCGAGTTCACGCTCGACCTTCGCACGCAAGGCACCAGCATCACTTCCTCGATCGCTTTCGACCTTCAGCGACAGCAATCCGCGCCCCTTTGGTGCCAGAAATCGCTCACAGGCCGAGGTGAAGATTGAGGCTTGGTGGGCTTGTGCCACGTCCTGAAAGACCCACGTGGCACGACGGGGCAACAACGCGCGCCATCCTTCTGGTCGCCTCGCATCGCCCAAGACCGGCACCAAGCCGGGGCGTGCACGCGACAGCCGTGTCAAATCACGTAGGCAACGAGGTGAAAGGTCCACGGCGACCACGCGACCCGGTGCTCCGTCGTGACACACAACATCGTGAATATGGCTCACTGTGGTGCCGTGACCGGCCCCCAAGTAGAGCACATGCTCCCCGGGCGAGGGGAGGAGGCGCTCTGGAGCGCCAGTGGTGCGGAGCAGTCCGGAGGCAACCTTGGAACGACGGGGGTCCCATCGCCGCCATTCTCCGTGCTTGCCCTTTCGTATCGTTTCATTGTAGACCGACTGTCCGGGATTGGCCGACCACGTCCACGGCCCACTGCCGTCCATCCGCACGGCATCGCTGAGCGGTCGCCCAGGAGGCTTTGCTGAGCCCCGGCCCATGGTCAGCGACCCCCCTTGCGGGAAGGTGGGCGTGGGTGGGCAGCGCGGATGGCGAGCACTTTGGTTTCGACCTCCGCCACGTCGGCGGCGGTCATCGGTGTGCCCTCATAGGCATCCAGACGCGCGGCGATGCTGCACCGTCCTGCAAGGGTCCGAGCAACCTTCCCTCGCACCCACTGAGGCGAACGCATCACCCACGGGTGGGTGAAAAGGAAGCCATGCTTTGGCGGAGGTGAGCCCGTCTTCAAATGAGCAAAAAAGGCCTTCTCTGCGCCGAGCACTTGGACGGTAGAGGAGGGCAACTTGGCCAAGCGAGCACGCCCTCCCGCCCCGACACAAAGACGTGCGGCCAGCATGGGTCCGACCAAGGCGCTGAGGCTGGGGAGGTGCTCCTCTGCAAGGGTGCGCAAAGCAGCCTCGAGGCGATCGAGGCGGGCTTGGACCTCTACCGCAGCCGCTCCATGGTCGCGGAGGCTCCTCCATTCCGAACGAGCGGGCAGGTGCATCGGCGTTTGAAGCCCGAGTTGCCGAGCCAAACTTCCCAAATCATCGGCATCTCCAAGCGCTCGAGCGGTGCCCATGCGGTCCTGATCGAGGTCCAAGTCAGGCAGGAACAAACCAAGCCATTCCACGAGCCTTGACAGGCGAACATTGCTCGCTTGGCGAACTTCCTCCATGGCCCGATGCAAGTGTTCGAGACGGCGATCGAGATCGCCGGCGGCCTCGGCCACGCCACGCTCAGCAAGACGAACGGCGGCGCGATCCAGATAGGTGAGGTCCTCGGGCGTCAGTTCGGGCAGTTCACCCTCTCCAACGGGTTCAACACTGGCTTCAGGGAAGCGCTCAAGCAATTGCGCTGCTTCTTGCGTCAGGCGAGCTTGAGCAACGCGTTCAAGCCGTTCGACAGCCCCGTGCACGCCACCGCCTCCGGCCCATCTGAGACGGTCCACCTCCACACCGTCCTCGTTGATGAGCACAGCAACGTACCAGTCATGGAAGAGGCGCACGACTTGACGGACAGGCCATGGGCCAAGACCCTTCGCTCTATGGACGGAGCGTCCGAAGCGTCTAAGAGACGTCACGACGGGCGTTACCTATGTTCTGTCCGAAGTGTGGGACGTTGTCCTTCCCTTCCCCCTCCGGCGATATCGCTTGCACGAACTACAAATGCGGCTACACCGGGCCTGCAAAATTGGTGGTAAAAGGCGCGGACGGGAAGAACGTCGACCTCTCAAAAGCGAAGTCGAAAACCGAAGCGGTCGACCGGGAGTATGAGGTCATCAAGGACTCCGACAAAGCACGAGGCGTGTTGACCAGTGGGAGCTACCTTTGCCCGAAGTGCGATTGCGATCAGGTCTATTCCTACCTCGAGCAAACCCGCTCGTCCGATGAACCCGAAACGCGCATGCTCACGTGCAAAGAATGCGACCACGGCTGGCGCGAGTACTGATGATCACGCCTCGCCCCTTCCTGTGCGGTAGGCCTCGAGCACAGCGCGGGCAATGGCCTCTGGGTCGTTCACAATTTGCCGATCGATGACCGTAGAACCGACAAAGGCATCACCGGCCACCACGGAGTCCTGCATGGACAGACCTTTCCCATCAGGACGGGAAGTTTGCCGTTCCATGTCCCCCTCAAAACGCGTTTGTGCGGCCTCAAGCAGGACAATTTCAGCACGACGCTCCACCAAGTCGTGCTCCAAACGCGTCACGTGCCGACGGGTTTCGGACAACTCCTCTTCCAAAGCAGCAGCACGAGCGTTGGCTTCAGCGACCTGACGGTGCACGGCGTCCAAGACCTGCTGAAAGGAGGCTGGGGAAGACCCAGCCTGAACCGGGGGCAGCGGATCAAGCCCAGGATTCAACCCGCGCCCTTCGACCGCGGGCGAAGAGGGGGGCGGAGTAGCGGCCCCTTGCGTGAAGACCGCTGGATAGGCGAGGATGTATTGCGTCATCTGAGCAGGTCGCCACTGCTGCCCACGTCTCAACCGACGCCATCGAGACCCGAGGGCGACGGACTGAAGCCATCGTGCAAGAAGATGAAACTCGACCACGCTCAACACCACGGCAAGGGTCAGGAGTTGTGGTTCATCGCCATAGTACACAACCAAATCCACGAGGGCGGCCAGGAAGACGCCGCACAGCGCAACGAGCACACCGATGCCGATGGTTTGGGTCCACAAGGACACGCGCCGCACGTTACGGAAGGCCTCGTCCGACATTCGGGTGTGCACCCGAACGCGCGTGTAGTAGGGCATGGTGATGAGCAAGATGCCGACCAACACCGCGATGGGGCGCGTCAACCAATGACCGGCATCAATGAGGAAGAAACCCTCGCTCATTTGGGGGCCCCCTTCTCCACAGGGGAAAGTTCTCCCGGGTTGGGCAAGAAGGTTTCGTGCTTCAGTATCCTTCTTGTTCAACGCGCGGAGCCAGGAAATACTTGACTGAGCCGCTGCCGTCGCTGAACGTGAAATCCATTGCGAGCGGGAAGTTTTCACCAAACGCGATGGTCACGCTCTCGATGCTGCTGAAGACCTTCCCCAGAGGAACGAGGTAAGTCAGGCTGTATTGGGACTTGGCGGGGCTGTCGCAGGTGATGCCCTGAAGTTCGTCATGTCCGTAGACCACGGTCACAGAATCGTTCGGGCCGGACACGTGGATGGTGAACTTCTCTGGGTCAATCGACAAGGTCACCAAATCGCCGACCTGACGGGCGGCACGAAACGCTTGAGCAAGTTCAGAACCTCTGATCGTCACGCTGCACGGAAGGTCAAGGTTGGGCAGATTGGGAGGGTTCAGGGTGTTGTTGTCAAGCGGACGCGAACTGCGGTCGATTTTGCCGAGGTTCATCAGCACGTCGCCCTTGCCGTCGTAGGTCATCGAGATGATGTCGTCGGCTCCACCAAGGCTGATGAGTTCCTTGAGCTTCTTCATCTCAAGTCCAACCATCGCTTCCTCAACCTCCCAAGTCTCGAAGGCCACGGCATCGACGTCGAGTTTGACCATGGCCACGTGGGACGGGTCAACGACGCGAACGTTCAACCCGTTCTCGCTGAAGTCGAAGCGTGCTTCTTCAACGACGATGCTGATGGTGTCGGCAATGCGGGAAAGGAGCTCCTGTCGAGCGGTGACGTTCAGCATATGAGGACCTGTCTCCTGTGCCCCTTCGACGGCTTATGAACATCACCGGACGGAGTGGCGGGGTGCTGCGAAGCAAGCCGCAATTCTAAGAGGAGAGCCACCACGGACAACCGTGGACGAGAGCGATGAGCGCGTCGGGACCGCGGAGCCGGTGCACGGGCCTGACGGCCAACCTTACCGCGTGGCCGTGCTGGTGCCGACCATCAACAACGCTGACGAGTTGGACGGCGTGTTGGCGCGCTTGATGCGTCAAACCTACCCGTCTTACGAGGTCGTCGTGTCGGATTCAAAATCAGAGGACCACACCCGAGCGGTTTGCGAAAAACATGGTGCGACGTGGTTTGACGACGATTCGACCAACCGAGCCGATGCGTGCACCAACGCCCTTCAAACCATGGACCATGACATTGTTCTGTTCACCGACGACGACACCGTCCCACCCATCGATTGGGTCGAAAACCTCGTGCGTTGGTTTGCAGATCCTAAGGTCGGTGGCGTCGGAGGACCCAACTTTGCCCCCGACCACGACCCCTTCGGTGCAAAATGCGCTGACGTGGCCTTCTGCACCCGGTTCATGACCGCCGGTACCCGCTACGGAGCGCGCCCGAAAGGAGAGCTCGTCCCCATCAGCCACAACCCTGGCGTGAACTGTGCTCACCGCATGGCCAACCTCCGCGAAGTTGGGTTCTTTGAATCGGGCTGCATCGGTGCAGAGGACGTCGTCTTGGACGCGAAGATTCAGCGCGCTGGGCACAAGTTGTTCATGGATCCCTCCAACGTCATGCCTCACCGACGACGACGCCCGTTCAAGCCCTACATGAAACAGATGCGAAATTACGGATACACGCGGATGGTGGCCAACAAGCGCTGGCCGGAAATTGCAGCCTGGTCGCACACCGCAGTTGGCCTGTTCCCTTGGCTCGTTGTTGCAGCGGCCGTTGCCATGCTGGCTGGAGCCACCACAGGCGGCGCAGCACCCGGGCTTTGGTTCACCCTCGAGGGCAACTGGGATGTGTCCCGCGTCATGTTCCATGGCACGCTGGGACTTGCTTCCCTCTACGTGGCCATCGCTTGGCTCGGAGCAGCCACGGGCACCAGCCCGCACCGCTCCATCGGCACCGTTGCCCTTGCACCGCTGTTCGTCTTCCTCGCCCACTGGGCCTACGGCCAAGGGGTCAACAAAGCGTGGCGAGAAATCCGAAAAACTGGCGGTGCTGCTGGCGTGGGCCGGCAAATCGACGACCGCACCCGGACCATCTGACGCAATCCTGTTGGTCTTTGGCGAACCGTGCATCGACAATGCCAGAGGACGAAGGTCCAGCATTGACCGATGAACAGGAGATCTGGAGCGCACTGCGCACGGCCATCGGAGGCCTTGCCGTTCTTGATCTCGTGGCGATGATCATCGTCTCTGAAGCCATGGAAGAGAGCACCTGGCAAGGCATGAGCGTCTCTGTATGGGCCATCGTCATCGGCGTTCCAATCTTCGCCCTGTTGAGTGCGCTGACGCTGTTCGGCGACCGAATCATCCTTCGGAACCATCGCCAATGACCGCGCCCATGTCACCGATTTGAATCGTCCACTGACTGGCGTAAACTCCGTTGATGTCCAAAAGCGCGTCGTGTTGGCCACGCTCGACGATGGAACCGTCCAACATCGCCAAAATTTCGTCGGCGTTCCGGATGGTGGACAGGCGATGAGCGACGGCGATGGTGGCACGCTGAGCGTTGGTCGCCAACAGATTCTCCTGGATGCGTCGCTCGGTTTCAGCGTCCAAGGCGCTGCTGGCCTCGTCCAAGATCAGCAGGCTGGGCTCCTTCAAGACCGCGCGAGCGAGGCTGACGCGGGCCCGCTGTCCACCAGACAATTTGCTGCCACGGTCACCCACCATGGTGTTGAGGCCTTCTTCGAGGTCTTGGACGAAATCCCATGCACCGGCGGTTTTGAGGGCCGTCTCGACGCCTTCTGCATCGGTCTCAATGTTGTAGCGTACGTTGTCCTCGACCGTGCCGTGGAACAGGAACGGCTCTTGTGAGACGAAGCCGATGGCGTCACGGACGGAGTCCAAGGTGAACGCAGAAACCGGTTGACCGTTGATGAGCACCTCACCCTCGTCGGGTGTGTAATAGCGCATCAGGAGTTTCAGGATGGTGGTTTTACCGGCCCCGGTGTGACCCATGACCCCGAGGAAATCACCGGCGTTGACCTTGAAGGAGATACGAGAAAGCACCGGTTGAGTGGTCGATGGATACGTGAAGGTGACGTCGCGGAATTCAACCGAGTGAATGCCTCCCTCCAAGGGCACGGCATCGGGTTCGTCGACGATGGTCGGCTCGAGGTCCACGGCTGCGAAAACGCGCCGAGCCGCGGCTTCGCCGCGCTGAAGTTGGTTCACCAGAATCCCGAAAATGAACAGCGGCATGGTCATCCGCGTCGAAATGAGCAAGAAGGTGACCAGTTCGCCGGTGGTGATTTCCCCGGATTGGGCCAAACGGCCTCCAGCCACGGTCAACAGACCGAAGGCCACACCGGCGATGGCGTAAATGCCGGGGAGGAAGCGGTTGCGGTCCTGACTCGCACCGATGGCCTGATCGCGGTATTCGCCAGACTCACGCCTCACGCGGTCTGCCTCCCACGTTTGGGCGTTGTAGGCCTGAACCACAGCGATACCAGAAATGAGGTTTTCAAGGACCGAGGTGATGCCTCCAGTGGATTCGCGTTGCTTCCTGTAACGGCGCTGGACGCGCGTCGAAAACCAATACACCAACGGAACGATGAACATCAACGGACCGAAAATGACGGCCGCCAATTTCCACGACATGGAGAGAAGAATGAGGAAGGCGAATCCAAAGGTCACCACGATACGGATGATCGAGGTGGACGAATCCGCCACGACGTCCTCGAGTTGATTGACGTCAGAAGACAACACCGACATGATTTGGCCGGTTTGGCGCAGGTCGTAATACGACGCTTCCATGGCGATGAGCGATTTGGTGGCGTCCATGCGAAGGTCGTGCTGAATTTTGTAGCCCAGCGTTTGCCAGGAGTACTCGGATATCCCTTGGAACACCGCGAGCATGACAAAGGACACGAAGATGATGAGGCCATAACCAACGGCGGGCTGGTTGAACGCCGTGACAAAGTCCACCACGGGTCCAAATCCTGCAATGCCGCCTGAGGTGAAGTGATCTACCGCCCAACCGATGGCGATGAACGGGAGGAGGTCGGCCGCTCGGGCGCACGCGTTCGCGAGCATTCCTGTAGCGAGTCGACGAGGATAAGCGGTAGCGTATGGGACAACGCGCCACAACTGACGACCCATGACCGCCACGCGGTGGTTGATCTCCTCGGGAGCCATCATGTCTCCACCCGCCCCACGACGCATGCTTTGCGCTCGTCAAGTGGACTTTCAACGCTCGTGTTCAGCCCGCTTGAATCGACCAATGCTTGATGAGGGTTCAGCAAAACCAAACACCATGACCCGACGCGCTGCGCATGCCTTGTTCTTCAGCGCGCTGATGCTGATTCAAATCACGGCGCCATTGGCCGCTGCAACCCCAACAAACGGGCCCGAACGCGTGCTGGACACGGACGTGGACTTCACCTTGCTCAACGCCTTCGGCATGCAACCAAGCGGCGACTTGGCCGAAGGCTGGTTTGTTCCAACCGAGGCCGGTCGGGTCAACCTTGCACACCGCACGTCTGCCCTTGTGGCCCCCTCGGATTGGGCGGCATGGACCGGCGAGCATGACCCTGTCGAAGGTTGGTACGTGCTGGGGACCACGTGGCCGGTCCCGACTTCATGGGTAAGTGAGCTTTCCAAGGCCGGGGTTGAATGTGGGTCTTTCCTTCCGCCTGCAGCGTTCCATTGTGACGTCAACGGCCTCTTGCCAAACGATCTCGAGGCTTTGGGCGTCACCGGCATGCAGCGGCTCGCCCCTTCGGACCGGGTCCGAGAAGGACTCCTCGAATCGCTCTACGGACAGGATGAGCCCGTCTTGGTCAGCGCAATGCTGGCAGGTGAGGCTCTCCCCGAAACCCTGCCGCGTGGCGTGGAAGTCCTCAGCCACAGCGGAAAGTTCGCTGATTTCCTGCTCACCGGCGAAGGGCTGAGCACATTCGCACACGAACCTGCCCTCGAGTGGTTGGAGCCCCGCCCATGGTTCGTGAACTTTAACGACGAGGCTCGACACATCATGAACGTCACCGGCGTCTCCTCCACCAGCTCCATGGGAGCGACGTCGACGGGTTGGACCGGACTTGACGGATCGGGCGTCATCGTGACCGTGGCCGACACCGGCCTCGACAACGGGGTCAACAACTCGAACATGCACCCTGATTTTGCCGATCACATCGTCGATGTGGTGTCCTTCGGCGTCCCCTCTGGCACATGTTCGTACTACAGCCTCCCGACCTGCAACGACGGTGCGGCCGACGAGTGGTCGGGCCACGGAACGCACGTAGCAGGCTCCGTGCTTGGTGACGGTACCCACAGCAACGGCGCCATCCAAGGCGCAGCGCCAGAAGCCCGGCTGTATTTCCAAGCCATCGAGACGGAGGCGACCATCTCAGGAACCACAGACGGCTACCTCCTTGGCATCCCAAACAACCTCTACGATTTGTTTGAGCCCGCATACGACAACGGTTCTCGTGTGCACACCAACTCCTGGGGTTCAGCGGTCAACGGTCAGTACACCACGTCGTCTGCGCAGGCCGATGCCAGCGCTCACATCCTCTGGGACATGGCCATCCTGTTCGCTGCCGGGAACGAAGGCACAGACGGCAACAGCGACGGTGAAGTGGATTTGGACAGCATGTCCTCACCGGGCACCGCAAAGAACGTCATCACGGTCGGCGCGACAGAGAACGATCGTTCCTCGGTCACCTCCACGTGGGGGGGATGGTGGCCTGGTGATTACCCGACCAACCCCATCAACAGCGACCGTCAGGCCAACAACATCGAAGGCATGGCGGCGTTTTCGAGTCGAGGTCCCACCGACGACTCACGCCTGAAACCAGACGTTTCTGCACCGGGCGCGTGGATCCTGAGTACGAAGTCCCGCGACACCACCGACGTGGGGTGGAGCGCGTACAACACCTCGTACACCTACATGGGCGGGACAAGCATGGCCACCCCTCTCACGGCCGGCGCCACGGCCTTGCTCATTCAGCACCTCGACGATAACCTCGGCCACAGCCAACCCTCCTCCGCGCTGGTGAAAGCCATCCTCGCTGCCTCCTCCACCGACATGGCTGGCCAATACAGCTCCTCGACGAATGGTGCCGGTGAAACCGCCCCCAACGACCACGAAGGCTGGGGTCGCGTGGACATGTGGACGGCGGTCAATGCCTCCTTTGTTGACAACGAGAGCGTCAGCACCAACGACGAGCGTGGTTGGAGTTTCAACGTCCCCAACGGAGCCGACGACTTCCGCGTGATGCTCGCTTGGACCGACCCCGCCTCGACACCTGCCGCTTCGACGCATCTGGTCAACGACCTGGACCTGGCGGTGAAGGACCCGAGCGGCACCTGGACCAACCTGTCCAACAATGAAGATAATCTCCGTGGACTCAGCTTTACCGCACCCGCCCAGGGCACGTGGGAAGTCCATGTCATTGGCACGAACGTCCCGCAAGGTGGACCCCAAATGTTCGCCATGACCATCAGCGAGGATTGGGCCCTGACCAACCTCACGCAAGACGCCGATTTGGACGGCATCGAGGACGGCGACGACGATTGTCCCAACGCCTACGGCCGATCGACCATCGATCGTGCAGGTTGCCCGGACACGGACAACGACGGCTATTCCAATCAGGACGCCAACTGGACGCTGGCCAACGGTGCTGACGCTTTCCCTGCCGAACCCACCCAATGGGCGGACAGCGACTATGACGGCTACGGAGACAACGCCGTTGGATTCCAGCCAGACGCGTGCACATCAGTAGCGGGCAACTCGACTCAAGACCGATTCGGCTGCAGCGACAGCGACGGCGATGGATGGTCGGACCCCGGCGGTGGGTACACCGTAGAGAGCGGCGGCGACGCTTGCGACGCAGTGCTTGGCACGTCATGGCGGGACCGCAACGGTTGTGCCGACGAGGACGGCGACGGAGCCTCCGATCCTGACCCGACTGGAGCCTCGTCCTCAAACGGCAGCGCATGGGACATCACCGACGGTGCTGATGCCTTCCTCGGCGACGACACGCAGTGGGAAGACAGCGACGGCGATGGATACGGCGACAATCCAGCACCGGCCACGGACCCGGACGGTTGTCCTACACAGTTCGGTGACTCGACGGCTGATCGTCTCGGCTGCCCGGACACCGACGGAGACACGTACTCGGATCCAGATTCAGGATACACCGCCGCCAACGGCGCGGATGCCTTCCCCAATGAAGCCTCACAGTGGGCCGACCAAGACGGCGACGGATACGGTGACAACGCCACGGGAGCTCAGCCGGATGCATGCCCCACCGTTCCCGGCACGTCCACAGAGGCCAACCGTTTGGGTTGTCCAGACGGTGACGGCGACGGTTGGGCCGACGTGGACGACGCCTTCCCCTTCGAATCCACACAGTGGAACGACACGGACTTGGACGGCTACGGAGACAATCCGATGGGCGCGAATGCGGACGCATGCCCCTCCACAAGCGGCACTTCAGCCAACGACAGGCTCGGATGTACGGACAGCGACGGTGACGGCTTCTCAGACCCTGACACCGGTTGGACCAGCGCGCAAGGCGCAGACGAATGGCCCTCGGATGCGACTCAATGGGTGGACGCTGACGCTGACGGATACGGGGACAATCCTGCAGGAACGATGGGTGACGCCTGTCCCGGCGTCACAGGTGCCTCGTCAATGGACCGGTACGGTTGCCCCGACACAGACGGTGACGGATACTCGGACACTGACAGCGGTTGGACCGTCCTCGACGGAGCCGATGCCTTCCCAAGCGATGCATCACGTTGGGCTGACACCGACGGCGATGGATACGACGACACCATCGATGACGCCTGCCCCAATGCTGCGGGCACCTCTTCGCTGGACCGTCAGGGATGTCCCGACCGGGACAGCGACGGCTGGTCCGACCCTGACGGAGTATGGACCGTCGCCGATGGAGCGGATGCTTTCGTGATGGACGGCACGCAGTGGGCCGACCAGGACGGCGACGGATACGGCGACAACAGCACCGGCACCCTGGCCGACGCTTGCCCAACACAAGCCGGATCCTCGTGGCAAAACGGAACCCTTGGATGCCCTGACTCGGACGGTGACGGATGGGCCGACGCCGAGGACCAGGCACCGAACGACGGCACGCAGTGGGTCGATACGGACGGAGACGGTTACTTCGACAACTCCGGTGGGACCATGCCTGATGCATGCCCGGCTGTCCCCGGCAACTCGACGGCGGCCAACCGTTACGGCTGCCCAGATTCCGACGGCGACGGCTGGGATGACGCCATCGACGTGCTCCCCTCCTTGCCCTCACAATGGGCCGACCAAGACGGCGACGGATACGGGGACAACGCCACAGGCCCACAGCCTGATGCCTGTCCCGGTGAAGCCGGAACATCGACGGTCGACCGCCTCGGCTGCCCAGACGCGGACAACGATGGCGTCTCTGACCTCGGCGACGCCTTCCCTGACGACCCGACCCGAACTGCGGACTCGGACAACGACGGCATCGACGACCCAAGCGACGGATGCCCCGGCCTTGCGGGCACTTCGACCAGCCCAGTCAACGGTTGCCCGGACACGGACGGTGACGGGGTGGCCGACGCTCAACCGGGCGTCGACGGCATCGGTGAAGTGCGCCTGGATCAAGGCGCAGACCCATTTCCCAACGACTCCACACAGGCTGCCGACACAGACGGTGACGGATACGGCGACAACATCACGGGTACGAAAGGCGATGCTTGCCCAAGCGTGGCGGGAAATTCGAGCTTCGACCGGTTTGGCTGCCCTGACTCAGACGGCGACGGCGCCTCAGACGAAGGCGATGAATTCCCGAACGACCCGACCCAGATTGGAGATTCGGACAATGACGGCTTTGGCGACCTCGCCTCCGGCGAACAACCGGACGCATGTCCGGGCACTGCGGGAACCTCCACCCTCGACCGCTTCGGTTGTCCAGACAGCGACGGAGACGGCCAAAGCGACCTCAACGACCCTTGGCCAAGCGACGGGAGCGTGTGGTCGGATGCAGACGGAGACGGTTATGCTGACCAAAGCGGATCTGCGGTCTCCGATGACTGCCCAGCCGTGACGGGAACCTCTTCGCATTCGAGTGCACGGGGCTGTGAGGACCGTGACGACGACGGATGGGCAGATGACAAAGACGCCTTCCCGGACCTCTTCACGCAACAAGTGGACAGCGACGGTGACGGCTTTGGAGACAACAACAGCATCGGTGCACAGTCGCCGGATCATTGGCCACAGGACGCCTCACGAAACGTCGCAGAAGCAACCCTGTCATGCCAGCTTGTCAATCCCGAGGTGGACCTCGCGGTAGGACCGAAATTCGCATTCACGTGCACGGTCACACACACCATGCAGGTTCCAGTCACAGCACGCGTCACCTGGGATGGAGGAGCGGATTTGTTCGGAGGCGCTCGTTCGCAAACCGTGGTCATCGCACCCGAGGCCGACAACGCCACGCTGTGGTTCCAGACCGAAGTGGCACGTGCCGTCCCGATTGACTTGGTCATCACCGTGCTAGAACCTGGCGGCAGCGTTGTGATGGACGAGGTCACACTGAACGTGAAAGTCGTCGACAGTCGCCTCTTTGAGGTGGACGAGCCAACACGAACGGAATGGACCGACATGTCGTGGTGGGTCGACGACGAACGTGGACAGGTGGCCCTTGGACAGGTGCTGTTGATCGTCCTCCTGCTTGGCTTGTTGGTGCAAGGCCGGCGACGGCGAACACGGTGGGAGGAAGAACGCGAGGCCCTCGCCATGGCTTTGGTGGAACGGCGGCGTACGGCACCTCCGATGACCTCCACGCCTCCGCCACCCCAAGGTATCCCAAGTTTGCAACAAAGGCCTCCTCATCCTTGAGCGGGCGGAAAGCGCAGGGCGTCAGCAGGTAGGTGGACGTCACGCCAAGGTGCGGATAGCGGGAGTCGAACCCACGACATAAGGTTGGAAACCTCAGATGATAACCACTTCACCATATCCGCT
>PCBQ01000077.1 GCA_002731395.1 Methanobacteriota archaeon | reverse complement strand
TATCCAAGTCCGCCGTCACCGATGTCCTTTGAGGCAAAGGCCGTTTGCCAGGGAAGCAAGACCTTGTTGTACTTCAGGATCCATGTGGTGGTCAGGTATTCGTTCCATTCGTCAATCTCGTATTGGGTGTAGGACATGCCCAGCAAAGCGAGGTCCTGCTTCACGGTCGAGGTTCGCGTGGTGCTTTCGCTGAGGATCGCGATGTCGATGGCATCGGCGAAGCTGGCGTGGAAGTAGCGCACGTTGCCGCTGGATTCTCCCGTCGCGGCGATGGTGGCGCTGTAGCTGATGTTGTAGGTTCGACCGTCCATGTACCCAGTCCACGGGGCAAAGCTCAGCTCGACCCGCTCTTGGGGCTCGAGCACGATTGGATTGCTGGTGGTACCGTAGGTGGTTGTGTGGGCCGTCGTGGGGTTGGCCGGGTCCGTGATGTCTTCAACGTTCATTGTGAAAACGTACTCTCCGGTCAGCACACCGTTGATGGCCGAAAGGCTCCAGTCGTGGGTTTCCGCGGTGTCGGTCGGGAGCACGCAGGCCAAGACTTGGTCCTCAAGGCAGGCGAGTGTGCTTGGTTTGGACAATGAGATGTCCACCGATTCAACGTTGAAAATCACACGGGCCAAGTTGTTGGACGTCTCGACCTCGTCAGCACCGAACCAGGCCGTTCCTTGGGTGGTGTTGTCGAAGATGGTCTCGGCCTGAATCATGTAGACGCCGGCGGTGAAGTCATGGCTTGCGACCACGGTCTGTGCCACGTCTTCAGCATCCACACCCGTTCGGGACACGGTGTATTCGTTGTCCAAGGTGAAGGTGAATTCCTGCAAAGAGATGTTGTTGAACGCGATGCCCTTGAAGCCGTCGTTGATGCCGTTGCGTCCGTCGTCGTCCGAGCGGAACACGAAGTCAATCTGAACCGTGCTTCCAGCCAACGAAATGCACTCACGCTGTCCAAGGTTGATGCCCGAGGTGGTGTTGGTGACGATCAGGTGCGTCAAGTCAATCGAGCGGGATGAGACCAGGTCGTCGGTGTTGAAGAAGACGTTGTAGTTGCCACCGGTGCCGTCGTTGCGAGCGGCATCGCCGGTGAACTGAATCTCGTCGTAGTTGATCACCTGGGCTTCGGTGCCGTTGATGAAACCGTCATCGTTCAGGTCGGTGCCGCAGGTCCCGTCTTCGTCGTAGTCGTTCCACTGGCCAAGCAAGTTGGCCTTGAAATCGGTGCCGTCCTTGTTGTAGCGGAACTCGATGGACGCCGTGTCGCTTGGGTCGTTGTTGCCTTGTGAATCGGTGGTGAAGAACGTGTCCGCATAATACTCGAAGTTGAGCGCGACGAAGTCACCGGTCATGGACGTCATGTCAACGTCGGGGATGGTCATCGTCTCGTTCCATTCCTCGCCGTATCCGTCAGTGGCGGTATCGCATGGGTGGCCAAACCAGTAGGCGGCCTCACCAAAGATGGCTTCGGTACAGGAAGCCTCAGTGTAGATGGCTCCGTTGGGGTTGCCGTCATGGGAGAAGCGGTAGCCTTGGCTCGTGGTCTCGAAGGATTCCTCACAGACCTGACTTGGTGTACCGCAGTAGATGTCAGAAGGCAAGGCAGAGAAGACCGAGGCCTTGACGTCGAAGTCCACCTCGGTGTTGCCCCAGTTGTTGGTGGTAACCACGATGTCGAAGGTGTCCTCAGCATAGAGGGCACCAGCGCGGAAGTTTTCGATGCCTTCCACCGCAGGATCATACACGTTGAACGGCGTGAGGTAACCCACCAATTCGTCGTTCAGTTCTTGCTCATCCCACGCGTTGTTGGACAGCACGGCTGACACACGGTAGGTGGTGTCGTTCACCAGGCTCGCGGTGATCGAGGTGGTGTATTCCTCGCCGGGCGCGAGCGGGTTGGCCGCCAAATCGATGGTGGCCTGCGACTGTTGCGGGTTGGGGAAGAAAGCCGTGTTCTGCTTGTAGATGGTCAGGTTGTCCACAGCGAAGCCGTCGTAGCCGTCCCAGAGTTGCTCGTCGTCGTCGGCGGTTGAGCCTTGGAAGCCCGTGCGGAAGCGGAAGCGGATGTCCACGGTCTCGCCGGCCCACGGTGAGAGGTCGAACTCACCGAGGTCGTCTGCAGTGAAGTTTTGCCAACCGTAGTAGGTGCTGAAGAAGTACACGCCGTAATAGAAGCGCGATTCGGCGGCTCCACCGTTCAATTGCTTGAACAAACGTTCGTTGTCGAAGCCACCCCAGAAGGAATCTCCGGAACCACAGGCACCGGTGAACAAGGCCTCAGAGGGGCAACCAATGGTGCTCCATCCGGTTTCATCGCTGCCCACTTCGACGATCGCCATGTCGTCCCATACGTCGTTGACGACGAATCCGTTGGCGTCTGCACCTCCAAGGGCACCAAAGCCGAGATGCTTGAACAACTCAACGCTCATGAAGGCGCGGTCGGAGTTGGTCAAATCCACGTTTTCGAGGACCATCGCGTCGTCCCAGTTCTTGCCGTAGCCGGTCCACAGGTCGCCGCTGCTGTTGGTCACGGCTTCACCGGCCCACATGAAGTTCCCTTGGTTCAGGTAGTTGGACGAAATGTTCGCACCGTTGTTGCCGTTTGGATTGCCCGTGGCGCCAACGGAGCTGTTCGTTTGGAGGTGCCAGTGGGTGTAGCCGTCCACGTACTCCTCGTACGCCCATGTGCAGCCCGTGCCGCATCCAGAAGCGTCCTCAGGACTGTCCCAGTCGTTGGCGTAGACCGTGGTGTTCGAGGACCCTGCCTCGTCAACGATCTTCAACTCGACGTCAACGGTGGCGGAACCCGTGTTGAGGGTGTCCATGCCGGTGTTGGTCACCGTGACGTTGATCTGACGGCTGCCTTCTCCGGCCACGCCAAACCAGCGATCAACCGGGTTCACCGAAAGACCGGTCACGGCCAGATCTTTGTTGTCCATCTCAACGACGGTGATGGTGTCGTACTGTCCGTCCCAGCCGAAGTTGTCCACCCAACTGCCGAAGTTGTAGGAGGTGTGGCCGACCGCAATGTCCGGTGCGGACTGCGCGTCGCCGGCCAGCTGGCCGACCGCCGCCATGTTTGGTCGGCGACCGCTCTCGTAGGAAAGCGGATTCGTGTGCTGGTTTGCACCGGATGAAAGGGTCACCTGCACGGTACTTGGGAAGTTCAAGTAGAACGCGCTCGTCGTGCCGCCCGCCGAGTCCGTCGAGTCCTGCTGGTACGCAACGGTGGGGTTGACGAAATCGGGGTGGCCGTCGCCGTTCAAGTCGGCCACGGTCAGGTCATAGGAAATGTACGGGCCGAAATACGCAATCTGGGGCGTGCCCCAGTTCCCCTGAGAGGTGGACACGGTGTAGGTGATGTTGCGCACGTTGCCGTCGGTCATCGCGATGACGTCGGTGGTGCCGTCATCGTCGAGATCGGCGATGTCGAGGCCGCCGAACACGGTGCCCATTTGGATGATGGTGGGGTTGGTAGGCGCCGTAGGGAAACGGTCGCCTGACTGGGTGGTGCATCCATATTCCAAAATCGTCACGTTGTCGCTGTTGCCTGGATTGGTCGGTGCGTTGGTGGCATAGTCGATGCCTTCGCTGCGAAGGAGGAAAATGTCATCGTCGACGCATGTGCTGATACCGTTCGATTCGGTTTCACCGTAATCGCCAACCTCGAACTCGCGATAGCTGTAAGTGCTGGCTGGCCCTAGATCGGTCTTTTCACCACAATTGCCCGCGCTGGTGAGCGGGGGTCCTGGAGTGCTGGGAGCGGTCTCGGCACATGTGATTGGGCCCTTGTAGACCTGCAAGTATTGGGTGGTGATGTCAGGGTAGAGGCCGAGGATGGCCACGTCGTCGTCGCCGTCGTCGTTGAAGTCACCGACCTCGATGTCCCAACCGTAAAAGTGCGTGTAACGCTGGCCGATGGAGAAACTGCGGCCACCGTCGTTCTCGATGATGGTGAGGTTGCCGGGCTCGCTGGCCAGGTTGCCAGCATCGTCCCGCTTGAACGGGTTGTTGCGCTGGTAGATGACAATGTCAAGGTCTGAGTCACCATTGAACTCACCGACCTCGATGAACTGAACGTTGGAGAACTCGTCCCAGTCGGCGTTTCGGCTGGTGTTGCCTGTGACCCAGACGTCGGTGCGGTCCCAAAAGTTGCCGTTCCCGTCGTTCCACAGGATGGAAATCGTGTGGGCGCCGTCGGTCGCGATGGCAAGGTCGTTGTGACCGTCGCCGTCAAGGTCGCCAATCGCGATGTCTTGTGGGTCGCGTCCAGCGGTGTAAGTTCGGGCCATCGATGCCCCGGCAGGAGCGGCAAAGGCGGTCATCAGGGAAGTCGTGAACAGCGCAACGAGCATGAGGCTCAGGGCGCGCTTTCGGCGGTCGGTCTTGGTCATCATCAACACCACTCGTTAGACGGAGCCTCGGTTCAGCCTTAATGCCTTTGCAATCTCGGGCAAGAATTCAGGAGCGGCTACGCCCCGCAGTGTCCCGATTGTAAGGAAATTATCACGCCTTCAACCATGATGGAGATGGACCCCATCCTGTGCCTTGACCGCCGTGAACTTTCACCAGTTTCCCCGCGGCGAACAACGAGTCGAGCCAGACTTCGAGCACGCCGCCCGAACGGTCCCCTAATCGCTCGCCCAAGACCTCTTCGATGTCCTCGGTGCGCATAGCGGTAGCGCCGTGCTCACGAACGACGACCTCCATGAGTTCCTTTAGCCACGCCTCGGCCTGAGGATCGACCGATGTCGGATCCTTAACCGGCAGCGGGCGATCGAGGCCCTCAACCACTTCCATCAACTCAATCGGATCCGGCCGCTGCATCGCCTGAAGGCCGATGCGTTCGACCTCGGATTGCAAGTCAAGCTGTCCGATGGGCCGTCGGACCACGGGGATGCGAGACGGGTCCGGAGCAGGTCCAAGGTCTGCCGGTGGAGCGTTTTCCTGTGGAAGGTCGTCGTCCTCAGCCAAGCCACTCAGGTTCTGAGGTCGCGACGCCCGTGCGATGGGCATGGTCCAACCGACGCCTTTGAGTTCCATGGTTTCAACGAGGTTAGAGACCCACACGGCCTCGCCCTCGATGACGACATCGATGTCGTCCTCATCGTGGCGGAAACGGTACCGGACGGTTCCTCGAAGGTCGGCCATGGCAACCCCTTGGACGGATGTGCCTTCAAGCCACCGTCAGATGTCCGAAGCCATCTGTCGCAGCACGGTATGGAGGATGCCGCCGTTGCGGTAATACTCCACCTCAACCGGTGTGTCCAGCCGCACATCGACCTCAAAGGACATCTCGCCGCGTTCAGCATGGGTGGCGCTTACGGTCAACCGCTGAAGCGGTTGCACGTCATCGGTGATGGGAATGGAGAACTGTTCCGTGCCGTCCAAGCCAAGCGAAGCGTGGCTCTGTCCATCCACGAAGGTCAACGGAAGAACCCCCATGCCGACAAGGTTGGAGCGGTGGATGCGCTCGAAGGATGTGGCCATCACCGCCTTTACACCGAGCAAGTAGGTGCCCTTTGCGGCCCAGTCACGGGAGGACCCCGTACCGTATTGTGAACCCGCCAAGACGACCATCGGGCCGTTTGCCTTTTGCGCGGCCTCGTAGACCGACATGACCTCGCCCGTGGCGTGGTCAATCGACCACCCCCCTTCAGTACCGGGCGCGAGTTCGTTGCGGATTCGAACGTTGGCAAAGGTGCCCCGCATCATCACCTCGTGGTTGCCACGGCGGCTGCCAAAGGAGTTGAAATCGCCTTTTTCTACACCTTGTTCTTGCAACCATCGCCCTGCAGGGCCACTCTTCAGAATTGCTCCCGCTGGAGAAATGTGGTCGGTGGTAATCGAATCACCGAGCTTCAACAGCACGCGAGCGTCGTTGATGGGTGCGATGGGTGGTGCATCCGGCCCAAGCCCTTGGAAGAAGGTGGGCAAGCGAATGTACGTCGAATCCTCCTGCCATGGGTACAGCGGAGAGGGTTCTGAGGGAATACCGTCCCAGCGTGGCTCACTCATGGCGTCCTTGTACCGATCGCGGAACATCGAGGGCGTGATGGCTTTCCTGGCTTCAGCGATTTCCTCGTCCGAGGGCCACACATCGTGCAGCATCACGGGCGTGCCGTTGCCGTCGTGACCGAGCGGTTCACTCGCCAAGTCAAGATCCAAGGTGCCGCAGATGGCGTATGCAACGACCAACGGCGGTGAGGCAAGATAGGAGGCCTTGACTTTGCTGTGCACTCGGCCTTCGAAGTTCCTGTTGCCTGAAAGCACCGAACCGACCACGAGACCGGCTTCGTCAACGGCCGCGTCGATGGCTTCAGGCAGGGGACCGGAGTTCCCGATGCAGGTGGTGCAACCGTACCCGACCACGTTGAATCCCAAGGCCGAGAGGTCCTCGTCCAAGCCGGTGGCTTCGTAGTATTCCGTGACCACACGGCTTCCCGGCGCCAAGGAAGTCTTGACCCAGGGCTTGACGCCGAGGCCTCGAGCCCGAGCGTTGCGCGCCAGCAGGCCCGCGGCCAACATCACATCGGGATTCGACGTGTTGGTGCAAGAGGTGATGGCCGCGATGACCACGTCACCGTGGTTTAACTCATACATGCCGCCATTGTCTTTGACGATGGCTGATTTGGACAGGTCATCCTCTTGCAAACCGTGGCCGTGCAAGCCAAGTGGAGCGGTCAGGCTCTCGATGAAATGGTCGCGCATCTGGTCAAGTTCGACACGGTCCTGTGGACGCTTTGGCCCGGCCAGAGCAGGCTTGATGGTGGAGAGGTCCAGCTCAAGCACATCAGTGTAGGCCTTCTCCGCATCGGCGCTGTCGTACCACAACCCTTGCGCGCGGCAGTAGGCTTCGACGCCCGCCACATGCTCGGCTTCGCGGCCGGTCAGGTGCATGTATTCCAGGGTGCGATCGTCCACAGGAAAGAAGCCGCACGTGGCCCCATACTCAGGCGCCATGTTGGCGATGGTGGCTCGGTCAGCCAGCGAAAGCGCGACCATGCCGGCTCCGAAAAACTCGACGAACTTGCCGACCACGCCGTGCTCACGCAGCATTTCGACGATGCGAAGGGTCATGTCCGTCGCCGTCACACCGGTGTTGAGTGCGCCGACCAAACGCACGCCGACCACGTCCGGCGCGAGCATGTAGATCGGTTGACCGAGCATCACAGCTTCAGCCTCGATGCCACCGACACCCCAGCCGAGAACACCGAGACCATTGACCATCGTGGTGTGGGAATCGGTTCCCACAAGGGTATCCGCCAACCAAACGCCATCCTCTTGTCGTGCCACGGAGGCAAGGAATTCCAGGTTCACCTGATGCACAATGCCGCGGGAAGGGGGCACGGCGCGGAAGTCGGCGAGGCTTTGCTGACCCCACTTGAGGAAGGTGTACCGCTCCGCGTTACGATGGTATTCGATGTCGAGGTTCAGGTCAAGTGCATTGGCGTCCGAACCGGACACGTCCACCTGCACCGAGTGGTCGATGACCAAATCAACGGGCACCTGAGGGTTGACGCGCTCGGCGTCGCCACCCATCTCGACCATGGCGTCGCGCAAGGCTGCGAGGTCAACCACGGCGGGCACGCCGGTGAAGTCCTGAAGGATCACGCGGGAGGGGCGGAAGGGAATCTCGCCTCGCTCGCCGTCGGCGGTCCAGCCGGCGATGGTGCGCACGTCCTCCTCACGGATGAGGAAGCCGTCGAGGTTGCGCAACGCACCCTCGAGGAGCACACGCACGCTGTACGGGAGCAAGGCGGTGTCCACACCCGCTGCGTCGAGGGCGTCAAGGGCATAGTAATGGCCACCGACCGGCAGTTCGCGGCGCGCAGCGAAGGGGTCGATGGCCGCCATGGTTTGGCGACAGAACGGCCGTCTATAACGGCACGGATGCAACCTAACTTCACCAGAAGACGTACCACGGCGTGTCGTCTGCGCCCATCGAAACCACTTCGACCAAAGTCACCTGATGGACAGGGTCGCTGTTCTGGCTTCCTTCGGTTTCAATCTCGGAGATGGAGGTCACGTGTTCACAGCCGTCGGTGATGGTGCCAAAGACGGTATGCTTGCCGTTCAACCATGGCGTCCCCGGTTGGCCTGTTGACGAGTCTTCAGCATCCTCTGGAATCAGGAAGAATTGACTCCCACCGGTGTGTGGGTTGTTGGTCTTCGCCATGGAGAGGACACAGACATCGTGCAAACGACCGTTGTCAACTTCGTCAGGCAGGGTGTACTGCGTGCGGTCGCACGCACTGGACGAGGGTTCGGCCTGGCCGTTTGGCCCGCAGTGACCGAACCATGAGGCAGCATATCCGCCCGTACCGTCGCTGTTCTCAAAATCCCCGCCTTGGATCATGAAGCCGTCGATCACACGATGGAAGATGGTCCCGTCGTAGGTCCCTTCGTTGACATGCTGCATGAAGGAGGAAGCGTGGGACGGTGCGTCCGCGTGGATCTGGATGGTCACGTCACCGGAGCGCTCGGTGCCGTCGGCATCGGTCCACGTCAAGGACATCCGCACCATTTCGTCACCGGTCAGCGCCGCACTGCTGCCGGCCTGACTGAGGGCAAAAAGCACGGCGAGGAACACCACGCCCATCAGCCCAAACGAGGTCAGGGTTGGCGTTCCGTCCTTGAGGAGTGGTGGAATGAGGTACTCACCGATGCGCTTCTCGGTCATCTCGTTGAGCAAATCGTTGTAGGCGGTGTTGTACCGCTTGGTGCGACGATCCATTTGCGTCGCTGTGCGGAGGTTTTTCGCGGCTTGTCGGTAGATCGAAGCCGCGCCAGAAATCTTCGCTTCCTCGCGTCGCGCCAAACCGGCGAGGTACCATGTCATGGCATGCACTCCTTCGCTGTCGGTCTCGCGCATGAGGTCGACAACGCCCGCGTGCTTGCCTTTCTTCAAATCCGCCTCCGCACGGCTCCAAGCTTTCTGGACCTCTTCGCTCGCCATGGCCTGCGATGGACCTTCTCGTTTTGATTTGTCCCTTGATTCAGGTGATGGACATTGGCGTCATATTCAAAGGTCTGAGGCGACGCCAACAAGGCGCGGAGCGTCGGACCTTTCGGGGGACATGATGAAAGCACCACGAGGCAGCACCATGGACGCCATCGTCAACGACTTCACCATCAACATCGCCACTGCGAACGGAACCGGCTCTCAGTCGGCCAACCTCATCCTGCTCCAATCTCTGTTCAACATGGGCATTGAAGTGAGCGGAAAAAACCTCTTTCCCTCAAACATCTCTGGCCTTCCGACCTGGTACATCGTGCGGCTTTCTGATGCCGGGTACCAAGCGCCCGGCGACCGCACCCACATCCAGGTGCTGGTTAACCCGGCCACGTGGGAAGACGACCTCGCCCAGCTCGAGCCCGGAACCGTCGTCGTGTGGAACAGCGATGCCAAGAAGCCCATGGACCGTGAGGACGTCATCTCCTATCCCGTCCCCATGACCAAAATGGCCCGTGGTGTGAACGCCAAGTTGGCCCGCATGATCGCGAACGTCATCTATGTCGGCGTCCTGGCTGAACTGCTTGGCATTGACGAATCCGCGGTTGTCGAAGCCATCGGGAAGCAATTCAAGGGCAAGGCTTCGGCCATTGAACTCAACACCACCGCCTTCCACCTTGGACGCGATCACGCACGTGAGCACCTCACCAAAGAAGACCCCTATGCGGTCGCTGCACGCGGTAGCAACGAGGGACGCTTCTTCATGGAAGGAAACGAAGCCGCTGCCCTCGGCTCAATTTTTGGGGGCGTCCAAATGCTCGCTTGGTACCCAATCACGCCTTCCTCCAGCCTTGCTGAAGGCATCATTGGATGGATCCCCGAGTTGCGGACCAACGAGGACGGTGAAGCAACCTGCGCCGTCGTGCAGGCCGAAGACGAACTGGCCGCGGCTGGAATGGTCATCGGCGCAGGTTGGGCCGGCGCCCGCGGCATGACCGCCACCTCAGGACCAGGCATCTCTCTGATGCAGGAATTCATCGGATTGGCATACTTTGCTGAGGTTCCTTGCGTCTTCTGGGACGTCAACCGCGTCGGACCATCGACCGGCCTTCCCACCCGCACCCAACAATCCGACCTGCAGATGCTTTACGAAGGCAGCCACGGCGACACCCAGCACATCGTGCTCGTCCCTGGCACCGTCGAGGAATGTTTCGAATTCGGCTGGCGTGCCTTCGACGTTTCCGAGCGCTTCCAAACGCCTGTGTTCGGCCTTTCCGACCTCGATCTAGGCATGAACCGCTGGCCCTGTGAGGGCTTCACCTATCCCGACGTTCCAATGGACCGCGGCAAGGTCATCCGTGAGCGTGACATTTTCGAAGCCATGGAAGAGTTCGGCCGCTACCGTGACGTCGACGGTGACGGCATCCCCTACCGCACCCTACCCGGCAGCGGCATGGCGCCCATCCTGTACCGAGGTACGGGCCACGATGAATATGGCGTCTATTCCGAAAAAGCCCACATTTATCTCGATCTGATGGACCGGCTGCGTCGTAAAATCGACGGCGCACGCGACCACCTCCCGGCACCGATCCTCCGCGAGGAAGAGGAGTGCGACGTCGGCATCGTCTACTTCGGCAGCATGGAGAACACCATCCAAGAAATCGATGACATCATCGAAGCCCAAGGCCGCAAGGTAAGCCAATGCCGCGTGCGCAGCCTTCCGCTGCACAGCGAAATTGAGGCGTTCTGCGCTCGTCACAAGACCGTCATTGTGCTGGAGATCAACCGGGACGGACAACTCTGGGGCATCATGCGCCGTGAGCTGCCCAACCACCTTGTGGACCGTGTCCACTCTGTGGCCTACTCCGACGGCATGCCACCTCGCGCCTCGATCTACGCTGAACGGATCATGGCCACCATCGAGGAGGTGGAAGCATGAGCGATGCCCCCGCACGAAAGGCCCGTCCTGTGAAACTCAACACGATCAACCAGCCTGTTGACGCCTACAAGGGCGGTCCTTCCTCGCTGTGCCCTGGATGCGGCCACGACCAAATTTCGTCTGTCATCATCAAGGCCGCATGGGAAAATGGCATTGAGCCACACCGCATCGCCAAGATGTCGGGCATCGGTTGTTCTTCGAAAACGCCCGCCTACTACCTCGGACAGTCCCACGGATTCAACACCGTGCACGGCCGAATGCCATCGGTGACCACCGGTGCGGCCGCCGTCAACGGCGACCTCACTTACCTCGGCGTGTCCGGTGACGGCGACAGCGCATCCATCGGCATCGGGCAACTCATCCACGCCATTCGCCGCAACTTGGACATGGTCTACATTGTTGAGAACAACGGCGTCTACGGGCTCACGAAAGGTCAGTATTCCGCCACGGCTGAAGTCGGCTCGAAGAAGAAAAAGGGGCGCCCGAACGAGCAGACACCCATCGATTTGTGCGCACTCGCCATCAACCTTGGCTGCACCTTCGTGGCCCGTTCTTTCTCCGGCTCAAAGAAGCAGCTGACGGCCCTGCTCAAGGCGGCCATGGCTCACAAAGGCTTCGCGTTGATCGACGTCATCTCACCCTGTGTGACTTTCAACAACAACGACGAGTCCTACAGATCCTACGGCTACGTCAAGGAGAACGAAGTCACCCTGCACATGCCTGACTACATCCCACAGCGCTTGCCCATCGAGGAGGTCGAAGTGCCAGATGGCCACTACGTGGACATCACGTTGCATGACGGTTCGACCATCCGACTGGAGACCATCGACGCGGAGCACGACCCCTCTGATGCCGTCGCGGCCCTTTCTGCGCTTCACAAGGCCGATTCTGAGCACCACCACGTCACAGGCCTGCTCTATTTCGACGGCACCCAGCCCACAATGCATGAGGTGCTCAACCTCCCCGAAGCCGCGCTGATTGACCTTGAAAGCGCACAGTTGCGCCCCTCTGAGGCTGCCTTGGAATCCGTCATCTCCGCCTTCCGAGACGGTTGAGACAAGCCGGAACTCTTCTGAAGGAGCCGGGACAAGTTCTCCTCATGGACCCCCTGCTATGGGCCGGTGCTGCAAGCGGTGTCGGAGCGGGATGTTGGCTGCTTCGACGATGGAGTCGTCGCCGTGGGGAACACATGCTGGACGCCATGAAGGCCAGCAAGTACGGATTTGGAGGGGTCGCTCCGCCGTGGGATTACGACGACTCACTCCCACCGACCATGCTCGGCTTGATACGTTTGGGACCGTTGTTTGATGATTTGACGCCCGCTCAAAAGAAAGCGAGACTCGACCGAGAAGCAGCGCGCCGTCTCGAAGCCCTCGCGCTGAACCTCAACCCTCCAGAATTGAACATGGAAGACGACCCCAACGTGCCGGAGGCACCTGACCTCGACATGTTGGTCAGCATCGCC
>PCBQ01000076.1 GCA_002731395.1 Methanobacteriota archaeon | reverse complement strand
TTGGGCCTGGCCGCTCTGGAGCATCGTGGTGACGTTGGAACGGGTGATGGGCACGTTGTCCGAGCGATAGACCAGCACCGTGGCCGCGTCAGGGCCCTCGGTTGGAATGACGTCCCCACCCGGCAAAATGTGGAACGGCGTCCATGCCAGGCTGGTGCTTGAGGTCACGCGGTCGAAGGACCCAATCAAGTTGTACGGGGTCCGAACGGCCTGGGTGGACTCTTGGACACCCACAACGGTCACAGAGTCACCAGGAAGGAACATCGCGTAGACCGTCCCGTTGCTCATTTGTGTGGTCACGGTGTAGTTCACCAAGGCGTTCTCGCCAGGCGGGACAGGGTATTCCACGGTGTGCCCTGGGTGGGTTCCGGATGCGCGACAGTTGAGGTAATTCGTACCTCCGCCGCCTCCGACAGCGTCTGTACAGGCCTCAACGGTCGCCACCAAGTCAGCCTCAGAAAGCGTGCTGGCATCGAGGGCACCCTCGTGCCGGTACACCGAGTAGGTGGCGTCCAGCAGTTCCGCCACGCGGCTGTCGAATTGATCGATGTTGCTCCACGTGATGGTGGTGACCTCGGTTTGCGGGTCAAACATGGCGCTCAGGCCCTGTGCTTGGTACCAGGACATCTCATCCACGTTCGGATCGGCCACGGCAGTTGGCGTGAACGCCAACAAGGTCGAGGCTAAGAACAACAGAACGAGCCCCGAGGCCGTTGCGGAACGGTTTCTCACGTGCATGTCGCCACCCATCACTCAAACCTGCCACTCGGTGGTTATGAGGGCTTCTCATTCCATCACGCGAATTGATGCGACCTTGGACCCGGTTCACTCGTCCGAGGAACCCGGTTGAGGAAGGGGGTTTTCTGCATCCAATCGGCGCACATCGCCTGCAGCCTGACGAAAACGGGTCAAGAAAGTCCACACGCCTCCAAGCATGGACACGATGACCATCACGCTCATCGCCGTAATGGGCACGCCTCCAAACACGTCCACAGTGGCAAAGATGGCCGCATCGAAGGGAATCAGTGCAGCGGTCACGACCAAGCTCACCAGCGTAAGCACCATCCGGTCCGCGCGGCTGAAACCCCGGTAATTCCGCAGCCCTGTGACCGCCTGTGCTTGTGTGCCCATGTAGGAACCGAGCAAGGTGAACCATGCGGCGGTCCAACCCAACGAAGGCTGTCCGCAGAAGGCTGGGTTTAGCGCAAGTGCGAGCACCCACACCGCATCAAGAAGGCGATCAATCGTGTGGTCCAGCATGTCCCCCCAGCGGCTGACTTCGCCGCGTGCGCGAGCCACAGCGCCGTCAAGACCATCCAACAGCATGGCCAAAGCCATCAAGGCGGCTCCGCCGAGCAGCATCAACGCGCCTTGCTGATCGTTGGTGGCCGTGGCCATCAGGTACGCTCCACCAACTCCCGCAGGAAGAGCAGACCACGTCAGGGCATCCACAGAAACGCCGTCAAGCCGACGGATGAGCGGAGGGAGCGCTCGCTCCCATCGGTTGCGAAGTTGCTCCAAGGCCATGCCACCCCTCGGGCAAGGCGCCACATGAGCGCATCGGTCGGCTGGGGCCCACGGACCTCAAGACGGGAGGTGCGTCGCGTCGGCCAACCAATCGATGAAGGGGCGGTTCGAGCAAGGGAACCCTTTGCTGGACCACGAACGGACACGCTCTGCCATGGCCTTGGCCGACATCGAGGACGCATCCAATTCCAACACCGGCACGTCAAGACCGGCGTCTTGAATCTCGGCATGCACGCCACCAAGCATTTCCCATTCCACGTTGGCGCGAACCTTGTTCGAATCATAGCCACGCACCTCCAGACGATGGCTAAGCACCTCAGGGGCGCAACGCAACACGACGATGGCATCAGGATTGAGATGGTGGCTGAGATGGCCCTCGATGAGCAGATCCGATGGAAGACGCTGCACGTGTTGGAGCAAAGCATTGAGATCAACCCCTTGGGCGCCGTCACCCTCGAGCGGGCCCAAGGCGCCGCATGCCTCGGCGAGGTCGCGCACGGCATGAACGGAGAACGATGAATCAAGCAGAGCGGCGAGGGTGGTTTTGCCGGTGCCTGGAGCCCCAGTTAGCGCCACACGCACACCCGATGCCCCCGCGTGCTCAATTGACGAACTCGATGTTGCGGTGTTTGAGGGCTTTGAGCTGCTGCGTTTCATTGGACCCGTGAATTTGGTCCGACTTGACGCCCGTCAGAACCAGCATGACACGGAGTTCGTCGCCAAGCGATTCGTCCACCGCGGCCCCCCAAATGATGCGGGCCGTTGGTGCCACCTGCTGTTGAATCATCTCCGCACACCGCTCGGCTTCACCGAGCGTCAAGTCAGGCCCACCAACCACATTGATCAACGCGCCACGAGCGTCCGTAACGTCGAGGTCCAAGAGCGGCGAGTGAAGGGCTTCCTGGGTCGCCGCTTCCGCGCGACCGGGCCCACTGGCCGAGCCAAGACCGATCATGGCCACGCCGTGTCCGGATTGGACCACAGCACGCAGATCCTCGAAGTCGAGGTTGACCATGCCATCGATGGTGAGCAACTCGGTCACGCCAATGATTGAGCGGACCAACAACTCATCACCGACGCGGAATGCCATGGCCAGGGGGAGATCGCGTACGTCCTCGATTTCCAACAGCCGCTCGTTTGGAATGACGATGATCGTATCGCAAAATTCTCGAAGACGCTCGAGCCCCCATTCCGCGTTTTGTTGACGCAGTTTTCCTTCTGAGTTGAACGGATAGGTCACCACCGCGATGGTCAGCGCGCCTTGCTGCTTGGCAAGCCGAGCAACATGGCCTGCAGCACCGGTGCCTGAACCACCGCCCATGCCGGCGGTGATGATGGCCAGTTGGGTATCGCTCGTGATTTGACGCAGGGCTATCTCGGACTCGAGCGCTGCCGCCTCACCCTTGGTGGGGTCTCCACCTGCGCCACGGCCTCGAGCCGTTCGACCGATCAGCACTTTTTGGTCGAGGGAAGACATCAGCAGAGCCTGTGCGTCGGTGTTGATCGCATAGCCCGTGACGTAGGTGTTCTCAAACAGGCCCTCGTCGAACAAGCGGTTGGCGGCGTTGCATCCTGCACCGCCGACGCCGTACACCCCAATCCTGGGCTGCAGGGATTCGAGCAGGGATCGAAGTTCCTCGTCCGTGGCGTGCCCTTCCGCTGGCGGAGAAGCCTCCACGGGTGCAACCTGTTCTTCCTCGGTCAATTCCAAGACCCGTTCAATGAGGTGGCGCATCGGTCTGATGCTCCTCCAAGCATGCTTGAAGGTGCCGCCACGAGACCGGGTGAAGGTCGGCCTTTGCGAAGGTCGGGATCAACGCCGCTCAGTCGCGAAGTCCTTCCTCGGTGACCTGGTAGATGCACTCGCCGTCCGGCAGGTTCGGAGAGTCGACAAGGCGCGCGATTCGGCGACCGCCCTTGGCCTTCCTTAGGTAGAGGCGGAAGGTGCTGGCGTGGGCCAGGACGTGGCCACCGACGGGCTTGGTAGGGTCGCCCCACATCGCGTCAGGCTTGGAGTGGACCTGGTTGGTCACCAGCACGAGGGCGTTATTCACATCCGCCGTCTGCTTGAGTTCCTTCAGGTGACGGTTGAGCTTCTGTTGGCGCTGAGCGAGCATCCCGCGACCGACGTACTCGGCACGGAAATGGCTGGTCAGCGAATCGACGATGATGAGCTTCACGTTCATGCCGCGGCTGAGGCGCTTGATCTCGTCCACGAGGAGGATCTGGTGGGCCGAGTTGTACGCGCGGGCCACGTGGATGCGGCTGAGGACCGCGTCCGGGTCGAGGCCCAAACCACGCGCCATCTGTGTGATGCGCTCAGGCCGGAAGGTGTCCTCGGTGTCGATGTAGAAGATGTCGCCGTCAAGGCCACCCTCGGATACAGGGAGCGTGCAGTTCACGGCCAGTTGGTGTCCGATCTGGGTCTTTCCGGAACCAAAGGCACCGTAGACCTCAACGAGGGCTTGCGTTTCGAAACCGCCGCCGAGCAGGTCATCGATCGACTGGACCTTGGCGGAGAGCTTGAGCACCTCACGACGACGGTCGAGCAGCGCGCCACCGGAGACGAAGCCTCCGATGTTGGCCATCTTCTTGGCACCGGCAATGATTTTGCTCGCAACCGCTTCACCAAGTTCTGCCTGCTCAGCGAGCTCGGAGGGCGACATCACGGCGATGGCCAAGAGCTCGTCGAAGCCGGCTTCACGCAGCTTTTCTGCGGTCGCAGGTCCGACGCCTGGAAGGTCTTCGATGCTGACCGTGACCTCGGGTTCTTCCGTCATCAGAAGGTCATCTTCCTCGGAGGTGCTTTCATTCTTCGTCTTGCTTGTTGTGCGCTTGGATTTGGTCGCCATGGGTTCACGTTCCTTGCCCAGTGGGATGGGCGTCCACCTATGAAGGACCTATGGACCCCAAAGAAGACGTCAAAGGTGCTCTGTTCAGCGTCGGGCTTCGACGTACCCCGATGATTCACTTTCAGTTCAGATTTTGTCCACTTCAGACTGATCGGAGGTGAACGGTTGAGCCGGGCTCTCTGACTCCACGTGAAGCACATCGATGACGCTGGTCACGGTGACTTGTTCGTCGTCTGTGTCCAAGGTGATGCGGAGCACCCAATCGCCTTCGTCCGCTTCTGCAGGCCCGCTGGAACCCTCCCAAGTTTCTTCTTGGCCGTCGGCAATTTGTGCGGTTCCTGTGGCGCGCAAGCCATCGCTGCCATCGAGCAGTTCCCACGTGGCCGAAACCGCACGACCCAGGACGCCGCCGAGGTTGCCAATGTTGTTCACGGTGGAGGACACGGCCACCCTGTCCACGCCTTGTGTACCGTCGGTCATCACCCGGATGTTGGCATCATCGGGGTTGGTGGTGCCCGTGTCCTGCCAATCGATGCGAAGGTCAATTCGAATGGTAATCTCCTCCGAGGCTTCAGCGCCGCCTTCGGTGCGGGCGCCGTAGGTCAACGCATAGAGGCCGTGAGTGGCATATTCCACATCGATGCTTGCGGTTTGGTTGGCGTCGGTGACGATTTCCTCTCGGCCGTCTCCGGGAAGCACGAAGAAAGCCACCAGCGGGTCGTCAGTGGAGGTCACCCGTGCGAAGTCAAAATTCAGCGTGACCGATTGGCTGCCGGTTTGTTGTCCGTTTCGCCAGGTCTGTTCCACCACGCCGACCGTCTCGTCGTAGTACACCTTGAGGTCGACGCCTTCAGCCTCGCCCCCATCCTCCGAAGCACCCGTGCAGCCCGCGAGCGAAGCGGTGAGCATCAGAAGGGCCAACACCATGCCATTGCGCATGGAATGATGATAACGTCAGAGGACAAAAACTCCCCGCTTGCCACGCGGGAAAGGCGCACCACGCATGGCGGTGGGTTGAAGTGGAAGGGGTTGTGCCTTCTGCTCAGCGAGGTGGGGTAGTCTGGATATCCCGTCGGGCTCATAACCCGGAGATCGATGGTTCAAATCCATCCCTCGCTACCAATCATCCGTACTCGTAGTAGTCGTGCGTGGGCTCCAATGAGGCGATGGCGGCCTGCAATTTTGCTTGCGCTTGGGCTTCTTGGGCCTGAAGTGCATCACCTTGAGCCTGGATGCGTTCAAGTGCAAGGCGTGCTCGGGCGTCTTGGCACGACATGAGAGCCGCTTTAACACGCTCGAGAGGTACCGCGGATTCAGGAGCATTGGCAGGAACAAGCGCGAGACCTTGGTCCACTTGCACCACGGGTCCAGCCGCGTCCACTGCGGAGACCAAACGCCGTCCAAATCCGCCGGCTTCACCCAGCCGTTCAACGGCTTCAACATGGGCAAGGAGATGGCCGGGTCGCGTCTTGACCAAGTGCTTCAACGCCTTCCGAGCCGCCCCGGCTCGTCCAAGCGATGCGGCCGCGCGCAACGATCGGAGATGGTCCTCAGCGGCAGGTGTCAATCGCTCGAGAAGGGTCGGATCCGCCCGTCGAACGGTCCGCTCAAGGGCACGCCGCTCGCGGTGCAGGCGCCGGACTTCGGCTGCACCTTCCTTCACTTTGCCACGGAGAATCAGCACATCGCTGAGCAACCGGAGCGCCTTGACGAGGTGGACCTGATCGGTGACTTCACGTCCGCGCTTTGCCCGAAGTTGCCCAACCAAGTCTCGGGCCATGACCTCCGTGATCTCCTCCCGCCCGTCGGCGAGATAACGCTCGAGCTGGACGAGGACCTGGCCGGCATCGCCCATCCCAAACATGACGCTCGGTCATGACAAGCACGCGGAGGCCATCATTCCTCCCCCGGTTCACGAAGGCCGATGATGAGCAGCGCGAAGACCACGGCCAACCCGAGCACGCCAATGCCGGCGACCAAGGGCGTCAACGCGTCGCTCCGTGGCACTTCGAGCACACCGTCGTGGTCGGGTCCAACGGACACCACGCTCAACGTGGCCCAGCGGTCACCGTCCGAAGCCCCGTTCCCGTTGACCACATTGACGTGCAACGTGGCGCGGACCGCGACGTCGGTAGCGTTAGGCGCGACCCAGACCGCCGACCAACCCTCGACGATCGATGTGGGAGCGGTGTGCGTGAGTCCTGCGTCCATAGCCTGAGTGGTCGATGTAGCGTTTTCAAGCAGGGCCCCACCGTCCACCACCAGACGAAATCCACCGTTGGCCTCGGGCGAAGTGCTGGCGTTGATGTGGATTGGATATGCCGCCCCAGCATCGAAGACTTCAGGCCAGCCATGCAGGTGAATGGCGTCTTCTAACGACGGGCCCCCATGGCACAGGCAACCGTCGTCGCCCTGTGCCCCGACACCGTTTGGGGAGGCGACACTCAACGGCCCAAGCATCATGGCGGCCACCAGAGCGACCACCAGAACACCATGCCGCATGGTCTCACCTCATGCACACGTGGAGGCATGAGGTTGAAACGTGTGTCGTCGGACCCTGAGGCATGGACGACGACATCGACGTCTTTGCGGAGTTGGGCGTGACGCCCACCGCCCCCCCGGCCGCGCCCGCCGAGGACAACGATTTACTCGGCTTGTTGGCCGAGGCACCTCCAGCACCGGCAGCAGACCCACTTGCCGCGCTCATGGACGGCGACGAGGACGCGTTCGAGGCGGTGGAAGAGGCCGTCGAAGCCCCTCCTGCCACTCAATCTGTCTCCGAACCTGCATCATCACAGGCTTTCTCGGAAAAGGCAGCGCCTGCATTGAGCGAAGAAATGGTCGGGCAAGTCGTCGCCTTGCTGGTACAACGTGGTCTTTCTGTGGACCCTCGAAGGCTTGGCCTTCCTCCACAGGCCATGTTGGACGTGGGTCAAGTCACGGTCGAGCGGGACGAAGATCTGCTCATCGCTCGCGCGGACGTCATGTTGGACGGTACGCCCATGCATCCTTTCGCTGCGGTACGTTTGACCGAGCAAGGACTGGCGTCCCTCTCGCCGCCAGACGCCTTACCCGAGGCGTGGCATCCCATGCACGATGTCTTGGCCACGGCCTTGATGGAAGGCTCCCAACAACTCGAGCAAACCTTGGGTCGAGCCTGGACGCGAACCTGACTACGGCGCGTGAACCTCGGCTGCAAAGGTGACCTCAACATCCGTCCGCAGCGACGTTGAAGCGCTGCAATAGGTGGTGTGGCTCTTCTCGATCAGGCGATGGAGCAGCTTCTCCGGCACCTCGCCACGCACATGGTACACCATGTGTATCTTCGTGAAATGCCGAGGTGGCTCAGGACGTCGCTCGGATTCAAGTTCCAGCCACACCTCGGAGAAGGCCCGGTCCTTCAGGCCAGTCACGATGTCAGCAATGGTGCAAGCGCCGATGGATTGGAGCATCACCTGCATCGGAGACGGTCCGTCGTTCCAATCCATGTTCAATCGATCTTTGGCGGCGTTGAAACACGCCATTGTGCTTCCCCCGGTCCAGTGGACTTCGGCCTTCATGCCGTGCCGTGAACGGTATCCGTCTTCATGCTTCGCGAACCTTCGCCCTAGAACGGGCGGGGAGGGATTCAAGAACAGCCGGCAGGTGGTCCGGTCATGAGCGAAAACCAAGGCTCCCCCATCACCCTCGAAAACGGCGTCCTATCCGTGCCAGATCGTCCCACGGTCCACTACATCGAAGGCGACGGCATTGGCATCGACATCACTCCGGTGATGATTCACGTCATCGATGCCGCCGTCGAGAAAGCCTATGGCGGCCAGCGCAGCATCGCATGGTCGGAAGTGCTGGCCGGCGAAAAGGCGTTCAACGCCACCGGGGAGTGGCTTCCTGAAGCAACCCTCGAAGCGATGCGCTCTGGATTGGTCTCCATCAAGGGCCCACTCACCACACCGGTGGGCGGCGGCATCCGCAGCCTGAACGTGGCCCTTCGACAGAAGCTCGACCTCTTTGCCTGCGTTCGCCCCGTGCGGTGGTACGAGGGCACCCCCTCACCCGTCAGAGCCCCCGAAGACGTTGACATGGTCATCTTCCGTGAGAACAGTGAGGACGTCTATGCCGGCATCGAATGGGAAGCCGGAAGCGAAGGCGTGGCCAAGCTCATCGCCTTCCTGCAAAATGAAATGGGCGTCGACAAGATTCGATTCCCGAACACCAGCGGCATCGGCATCAAGCCCATCTCCAGTGAGGGCACGGCCCGCATCGTTCGTGCCGCTCTCCAGTACGCCATCGACAACGACCGAGACAGCCTGACCCTGGTGCACAAGGGCAACATCATGAAATTCACAGAAGGCGGATTCCGAGACTGGGGCTACCAGATCGCCAAGGACGAATTTGGCGCCACGGAACTCGACGGCGGTCCTTGGTGCAGCTTCACCAACCCCAACACAGGGACCACGATCACCGTGAAAGACGTCATCGCCGATGCCATGCTCCAGCAGGTGCTCACCCGCCCACGCGAGTACGGTGTGTTGGCCACCATGAACCTCAACGGCGATTACATCTCGGATGCGCTCGCGGCCCAAGTCGGTGGCATTGGCATCGCCCCCGGTGCCAACATCAACTACGACACCGGCATCGCCATCTTCGAAGCAACCCATGGCACAGCGCCCAAGTACACCGGCCAAGACAAGGTCAACCCAGGCAGCCTCATCCTCTCTGCGGAAATGATGTTGCGCCACATGGGTTGGACCGAGGCTGCCAATCTGGTGGTCAAGGGCATGGAAGGTGCAATTTCTGCACGCACGGTCACCTACGACTTCGAGCGCTTGATGGACGACGCGACCCTGTTGTCGTGCAGCGCATTCGGTGAGGCCATCGTTTCCCATATGGCATGAATCAGCACGAAGTGCTGTTCATCGGGCTGACCATTGGTTGAGGGTCTGCGCGTTCTTGATGACGCCAAAGCCGAGATTTTCGAGCAACGACGGTGCGACGAGGGTGAAGTCGCTGTCCCTCGTGGCGACCAGCACGGCTCCGAAATCCTCCAGCGGAATCTCCGCCAGGCGCATGGCCAAACACATGATTTCCCGGTCTTCCTTCTCAGGGTAAATCTCCCGGCTTGAGCCAAGAGCGGTGCGTTGCGGTTGACCACGTGAGCGTTTCATGGCCGTCACCTCATCGTAGACGTCGCTGTGTTCGGCCAAGAAGGCGTCAAGCCTGGCCTCGCGACCGTCTTCCATGGCCTCTCCATCGTAGCGTTCCTCACGCTTCTTCCATGTCTCAAACGAGAGGAGGACCTCATTGAGGGCCTGTTCGACGTTGGCTTCGGCAAGAATAGCCTCGATGTCGTCCGGCGTTGCAAAGGTGTCCCGCAATCGATCACGCAACACGTTTCCGCCTTTCGCGATGGACGTCAACTCATGCCGTACGGGTTCGGGAAGCATCAACTGAACCTTTCCAGAAGCGCCCAATCGCTCGAGGTGATGGTGAAGGTCACGGTTGGCATCGATGGCCAGGCCTGCTCGCACGCTCCGACCCGTGCGCTGAATCAGGCGATCGAGGAGTGCGTCCACCAACACGTTGGTGTCCACCAAAATTAGCGGAGTCAATTTCAGATGGCGAAGATGGCGGCGGTCCGCCACGGCGATGTGTTCACGCTTCATCATGAACAACGAACGCATCGAGCTCTCGATGCCCCGCTGCTGACTCAGACGGAATCGCTTGGACGACAAAGCCCGCTCCAAGAACATCAACCCGGTGAGGGCGTGGTCGTCTGCAGCGCGGCGTGCGAGTTCGTAGACCTCATCTGGCGTTGGTGAGCTTTCCATCAATTGAGCGTAACGCTGATCGTGGTTGCGACGGTGACTGCGGCGCTGGCTCGAGAGGTTCTTCGCAGCCATCACCCGCCCAATGAAAGGATGTTGTGGCAGAGGAATCGCGTGCGCGTCCGGGTAGGCAAGAAGGATGTCGAGTTGATCCTCGTTGTACCAAATGCGCGTCCGCTCACGCTCCTCACCTTCGTCGTTCTCTTCGATGACGACCTCACGCTCTTTCACCGCCTCGCGGATGATGCGCGTCGCGTCATCGGTGGCTCCGCTGTGGGCCGTATGCGAAACGCGCAGATAGAGCAAGAAACGTTCTGTCATCGCCGTCTTGAGGCCGGGTCCCTCGTCCACGAGGTCGATGGCGCGCTTCCACTCTCCTGCGAAGGCGTAATGGATCAGCGACTTGCGGTTAAGCGCCACGCGATGCTCGAAGTCGAACGCGAATTCGTTGTCCTCGGGCGCATCCGTCGCGCCTTGCTGCTTCGCGGCCCGACCGTACTCCTGTGCAGCTCGAAGGTGTTGACCCTCTGAGGAGGCCAAGGCTGCACGTGCCACGACGCTCCAGGGGGAGCGAGGGTCGTGTTCTTGGTACCACGCCACCAAGGAGGGCAAGGGCAAGTCGTGGTCGAAGAGCAGTTGACGGATGGCATGAATGCGGCGCGTTGGGACGTTTTCGCCACCCACCAGCCCGTCGATGAGTTCCACGGTTTGCGCGTTTGAGGTCCCGTTCTGGACCTGTTGAATGGCCGAATTCAACCGCAACGTCGCCGTGATGGCGTGCGCGAGGCCATCGTCGATCGGGTCCAAGTTGCCCTCCCCAAGCGCCTCTTCGAATTCGTCCAAGACTTTCTCAGACACGACACCGTCGCCACCTTCCTGAAGGGCGCGTCGGATCTGGCCGTAGGCGAGCAGCCCTTGCCTGGTATCGACGATGTCCTGGAACAGGTCTTCTGGTGCGTCCCCCCCCTCGAGCAATTGAATCAACGAGGCCGTTTTTGCACCAAACACGGCTGGGGGAGCATGTTCGTGCAGCATTGGGAGCAGGTGCTGACGGGCTGCACGAACGCCGTGGTAGAGATCAATGTCTTTGCGGGCTGCCAGCAGATGAGCACACAAAGTGACCAACCACGGGTGGCGCTCGCCGTGGTCCCCTTCGATCAACAAACGGGACAACCGTCGGATTTCCTGGCCGTGCAACAGCACGTGGACAAGACGGTCGACGTCCTCGCTCGAGAACGCGAAGTTGCTGTCCTGCAGGCTGCGGAACGCGGTCAGCCGAGGCGTTGAGGGCAGGGCATCATGGAGGGCGATATGCAGGCGAGCGGGAGCTTCCATGCGCTCACATACGCTGCCCAACCAGTCGGTGGCTTCCACGGCATCGATGCTCACCACGAGGTCCCCCAAGGCCACCGCGTCAACCTCACCGTCAACGGAAAGCGAAGTCAGGGACGCGATGGCGTCCGCTTGTTGACCTTCCGAGACGAGGGCCCCGAGGTGCCACCATCGTACGCGGTCCACCACGGGAGCCGGCGCGGAAGCCGCTCCGAGCAACGAGAGTCCTTCCTGCAAAGTGACGGAATCGAGCTCAGCGGCAGATTCGTCAGGCTGCATCCACGCCAGGCGTTGACGCATGCGATCGAGGGACGTCTCTGTTCCCGCGGCCCGGCTAACGTTCCAGTCGGTCACCTCACCCACTCGCAGTGCGGCCAAATCGCGGTGTTTCTCCGCCAAATGCTCGTCCTCCGCCGCGAGGGCAGCAAGGGATGTTTCTGGGAGGGGCTGGCCAAGGGATTGCGCCAAGACAACGGCAACGGCACTGAGGGGGCCATCAAGTTCGAGAAGGGCCGGGTCGAGGCTGATGCTTTTCCGTGCCTTCAGTTGTGGGATCAGGGTGTTGAGGGCGACTTTCGGGGCGGCGTCCATGACCAAGGGTTGGGCTGCTTGCACAAGGGCGAGGATCTCAGCACTGTCTTCACCAGAAATGTCGGCCAACGCAAGATCGAGCGCACCCACAACCCCCGCCTCCCCGACGGGTTCGGCTTCAGGGAAGCCAGACATTTGAGCGAGCACTGGACATCGACGGGCAACCTCAGCCCAAACAGGGTGAACGCCCTCAGCGAGGCAGTGATCGAGGCGTTCCTGCAGCGCGGCATCGTGCGCTTCATCCCACTCGTTTGCGTCAAGCGTCTTGCGTGCGGTCAACACCGCGAATCCGAAGGCTGCAGAACTTGTGTCGTTCGCCAAGACGTCGTCAACGCTCGGCAGGTGGTCCAAGGGGCTTCCAGAGCTTCGACCGCCACGTCGTCCACGCCGAGCGCGTGCGCCGCGAGGAGTTCGAACAGGGAGTGATGGAGCATCGTCTTCGTCTTCGTCAGCCCCCGGCGCCTCCACCTCATGCAGGGCGAGGAGCAAAATGCCCTGCCACGATTTTTCGAGGAGTTTGAACTCGTTTTGCCGGGTGGCCAAAGCCACACGCTGAGGTGCGCGCATCGGGCGACTGAAGCCCGATGTGAGGCATGTGGCGAGGTACTGTTCTTGCATGCAGCCACCCCCCGTGCGAATCGGCTAGGCTCGCCGTCTTTCAATGCGTCGACGTGCGGCGCTTCAACGCTGTTCCTGAACGAAAGGTCTTGAGGAGGGGGCGCACATCCACCACGGAGGGTCATGGAGCCGTTGTCCACCGCCCTCCTGTTGATTCATCCCTTTCTCGCGATCCTGCTTGTCCTATGGCTTGTTCGTCAACACGGTTGGCGCAAGGGCGGTGGGACCCTCAAAGGAGAGGCGCGACGCGAGGCCCTCGCTGAGCATGTGCGAAGCGGTGAGCGGTTGTTGGTCGCCACTGTTGGCCTCGTGCTCGTCGCCGTGCTCGCACGAGCAGCGGCGGGCTACATCGAGGAAGGTCGCATCACGGCCATGCTGCTCCCGAGCAGCCTCCATGGATGGACCGGTCCACTCGGCCTGTGGATTCTGTGGACCACCGTTCGACACGGCCGGCGGACTTTGGCTGCCATGGAAAACAAGGAGAGTATCGCCGCTCCTCGCACCCGCCATGGTCGGGTCGCAGACCTGATGTTGATCCTGGTTGGAATCCATGCCTTCCTTGGCTTCCTCTACACCTTCACTGTGCTGTCCTGAACGTTCGGAACATGACTTGAAAAAGACCAGCAGGCGGCCACCGTCATGGAGAGCGGTTCTGACCCGACTGTGTTCGAAGACCGCCCGCTCTACAAATTGGGCTTGTTTACCCACGACAACGCCCGAATGGTCCTCGCTGTTGGACTGCTGTTCACCCTCGGTTTGGCCTCGATGATGGTCTTCGTCGAACCTGACTGGGCCGAGTCGTTCGGCGAGGGCGATTTGGAATCGAGCGAAGTGTTTCGGGCCCTAGGTGCTGATTTCGGTGATCCTGAGGCGGACAACACCGAGACCTTCTACATCCTCGTGCACCACCCCAACGGCTCCCCTTCCGACGCTGACATTGTCGCCGTGGTGAACACCGTGGTTGCAGATTTGGAAGCTGACGACACCGTGCATGTCGTTCGGGCATGGGACGTGGATGAAGCAAACCGAAGCGCGCACGTCTCCGACGACGGTGAATGGTCCCGCTCTTCTGTCCAAATCACGCAGGGTCGAACCGAAGCCAAAACCCTGCTCAAAGAACACTGGAAAGACATGGAACAAGCCATCCATGATGCAGGCATGCACCTCGAGGATGAAAGTGAGGTGACCGTGTACATCGCAGGTCCTTTGGCCACAGACGCGACCTTCGACCTGCGGCTCAAGGACGACCTGATCAAGGCCGAACTTGGATCTGGGCCTTTGGTGGCCGCTGTTCTGCTCATCGTGTTTGGGTCCCTCGTTGCCGCAGCGCTGCCGCTCGGTATCGGTGTGCTCACCGTCATCAGCGCGTTTGGCGTCACCATTTGGCTGTCAACCCTTGACGGGGCCAACGTCAACAACTTTGCTGGAAACATCATCACGCTCCTAGGCTTGGGTGTGTCCATCGACTACTCGCTGTTCGTGGTCTACCGCTACCGTGAGGAGCGGGCGAATGGCCATGACATCCGGACGGCTTTGGCCGTGACCTCGGCAACCGCAGGGCGGGCCGTGTCCTATTCCGGCATCACCGTCGCCATCGGTCTCACCGGTCTTTTGTTCTTCGAAAACACCGGCGCGCCCTCGCTCGGCATCGGTGGAACACTCGCCGTCACCTTGGCCATGCTGACGTCGGTGATCATGCTCCCAGCTTTCTTGGCCGCCCTCGGTGACAACATCGATCGGTTCCGTGTGCCCTTTGGAATGAATCAAACCGTCTCTGACGACGGGTTTTGGGCATGGATCGCCAACGCCGTCATGGCCAAACCGGTTGCCGTGTTGGTTCCCATTCTGATTTTGCTCCTCGGCGCCGGTGCTCCCTTCCTCAACGCTGAGTGGGGCGTCACCTCCATCCGTTCTCTGCCACCTGACGACATGTCGCGAAACGGACTTGAGGAGATGGAAATCATCTGGGCTGGCACTTCGGACAAATCCCTGTTCCTCCACTATGAGGCCATGGCACACCCCCTTGACGAGGAGCACCTTCGTCACGTTCACGCGCTTGGGCTGGCCTTGCTCCAGCGGGATGACGTCGAGAACGTGTTTGCTCCCGGATTTTTCGACAGGAACATGAGCGCAGACCAAGTGGTTCAATTCTGGTCCGCGCCTGCAGAAGTTTTGTCGCCCGAACAAGCAGGACAACGCGAAGCGCTGCGCGCTGGATTCATCAGCGCCGACAACGCTTCGACCATGATTCAGCTGACGCTGGTGGACGATTGGAACAGCCCCGAGGCCCTCGAAGCAGTCCGCGATTTGCGCAGCGACCGCGACGACGGTGCATGGACCGCGTTCAACGGCGCCGTTCCGTTGGTAGGCGGCCTTGCCGCATACAACCTTGACGTTGTTGACGCTGTGGCTGAGAACCTACCCATTTCGATGGCCTACATCTTCTTCGCGACCTGCTTGATCCTGTACATTCAGGTCCGCTCCGTCATCATCCCTCTGAAGGCCGTGGTCATGAACATCCTGAGCGTCACTGCCACCTTCGGCATGCTGGTGTTCATCTTCCAAGAAGGTGGGATGGGACTTGACCAGGTCATGAATTTCACACCTGAGCCGATTGACCCAACCACGCCCGTGATGTTGTTTTGCATCGTGTTCGGTTTGTCGATGGATTACGAGGTGCTGATGCTCTCTCGAATCCACGAAGAATGGGAGCGCACAGGCGACAACACGCTTGCTGTGGCCAATGGCCTGCAAAAAACCGGGCGGCTAATCACCGCTGCTGCAGCCATCATGGTCGTCGTGTTCAGCGCCCAAATCTTCGCTTCTGTGGCCATCATCAAGATGTTCGGCATGGGGCTTGCTTTGGCCATTTTCGTCGATGCAACCCTGGTTCGGGCACTGGTGGTTCCTGCCACCATGCGGCTGATGGGCCCGCTCAACTGGTGGTCCCCCAAGTGGATGGGAGGCGGGTCTGTCCCGCACATCAACGAAGAGGAGTGATCACGACAACTCGGGCAGCGTCGCCCAAAGGGCGAGCCATTGCTCCAGATTGCGTTCCACGTCTTCGGCTTCCACGGGGCGGTCCTCCGCGTCACCTGATGCATCGATGGCCTGCACCCTGCATCCACAGGCGTTGGCGTGTCCGCCACCGGTGTCATCGAGCAAGGTGGCCAAGCGGGACAAATCGACACGGCGACGGTCTTCGTAGAAGGAATTCGCGTAGAAACTGGCGGACAACGGTGGCCGGTCATCGCGTTCCACAGCCCCGTCTACGTGACCGTGGATGACACAACATGCGTCTGCCTCTGCACCAACATGAGCGGTCACAAGGTAACCGCTTGCACGGTGAGGTAAGCCCTCCATCCTGCAAATCGCCAACCGGTCGACGATCGTGGTGCGGGAACGAACGCTATCGATGGCTGCTTGCCGGTCTTCAGCGGCTGAAGCCAAGCGCTTGGCCACTTCAGGATCTTTCACCAACTCCCTCTCGTCGGCGCCGGCCACCAGTAAACCCAGCACGTGATGCATGAAATCAGCATGTGCAGTCCCAAGGCATCGTGCCAAACGAACCAGCGGGCCATCAGCGAGGAAATCGTCCCTGTCGATGCCGCCAGAGTCAATCGCATCCACGAAGGGCATCAGGTTCGTCAAGTGCCGAAGATCGCTGAACGGAGCCACAAGGTTGTGAGCGACGCGCGCCGCGGACGGCTCTGCGGCCCAATCCAACCGTCCTCCGGATGCTTCGAACGCAGCGGCTTCAGCCTCGCCCGGACGGTTGGTCAGGTGGTGGTCCACGTACCACCCGCATCCGGGGTGAAAGGGAAGATCGACAATCACGGTTCCGCGGTCGATGACCTCCTCAAGGTGACCGCTTCGCACCAGCGCAGGATGGGCAAACACCACCTCAGCGTCTGGGAGGGCACGTTGAAGGATGGCTGCCGCGCAGAGCCCGTCGAGGTCTGCATCCGCCACGATGCGATGTACCTCAGGGAAGGGGCCCTCCGCCATGCTGGTTTCCGGTGGCCGGGAGGCCATCAAGGTGCCGCGGGTGCAGCAAAGGCCATCAGGGCATCGTGGGTGGGTGTCGTATGGAGACCTCCTGTGGCGTGGTGCTGGTCAACCTTGGCGCCGTGTTGCTCCTCCAATATCCGCAAGGGCATTGGGATTTCCCGAAGGGTCATCTTGAGGCCAACGATGCTGGGCACAAGGGAACCGTGCGCCGTGAACTCAAGGAAGAAACTGGAATCCTCGACGTCGTCTTCGTGGACGGTTTCTATGAGCGTACAACCTACAATTACACGCACAAGGGACGCCTCATTGAGAAAGAAGTGCATTGGTATTTGGCCGAGACCGAGGCCCTGGACGTGGTGTTGTCGCATGAACATCGAGGCCACCTTTGGCTTGATTGGGACGCAGCCGCGGCTCAACTCACCCACGACGCGGGCCTTGGTGTGCTTCTGGCAGCCCGGGCGCACATGCAGCGCCTTGGTAGGGATTGATCACACGTCAGCGACGTCATCGTCATGCTGGCGCTGCAGGCGTAGCATCCCGCTGATGCCGTCTGTGGAACCGCGGTGGCCCAAAGGCTTCCACAGAACTTCGTCCTCACCAAGACGCAGGGCGCACCAGCGGCCCATCACAAAGCACCAATCCGAAAGACGATTCACGTAGACCAGCGCAAGGTCACGCACAGCGTCATCCCCTTCGGCTTCACGCAGGCTCACCATGGCGCGCTCGAGCCGCCGGACCATGACACGGGCGAGGTGAAAGTTGGCCAGGAGCGTGGAGCCACCAGGGAGGATGAAACTGGTCAAGGGTGGAAGCTCGACCAGCATTTCGTCCATTTCTTCGATCAAAAGGTCGGCGTGCTCTCGCCCGAGCACCTGCATCCCCTCTGGAAGGCCGCCCGGAGGTGTGGCCACTTCAGCACCAAGGTCAAACACTTCGCTCTGGAGGCGATCCAAAGCGGCCAGCACCACCTGTCCTGTTCGGTGAACGTTGGAGCGAGGGCCGCCGTCATCATGCCAGCCGTCGAGGGACAAAGTCGCCGCACGAACGGCTCCGAGTGAAGCATTCACTTCGTCGCACAACCCGACCGCCTCAAGACGCAAATCGCCTTTGGAACGGCGGCTGCCGTCAACCAAGCCGGTCGTGCCGTCGTCCCCAGTACCTGTGTGAACACGGGTGATGCGCACCATGGGAGGTCCTCGCTCAGGCCTCTATCAAGGGTTTGCGCGCGCCGAAGCCTTCGGAGACGTCATGGTACCACTCGATGTCGTCTTCGCCTTCTTCCCAGCCGAAGGCGACCACCCGCGCATCGACGACACCGAACCATTGCAATCGACCTGGGTCGAGGCTGACCACGTGCGTGCCATGCGATTCCATGTCTGAAACAACTTCCTGCCATTCGCCGATCGTCGTGGCCGTCAGGTCGGCGATTTCCTTGACTGCGGGGTGCTCAGGGGGCACGCCGTCCAGCAGATGCTCAATTTCTTCCGCCAAGGCATTCACTTCGTCGTGCATGGCCTGCAAGATGGCGAGGCTTCGACGATGCTTGGGCAAGAGACGCCTCGCCTCTTCGATCGATACGAGAAAGGCATCCCTCGGCATGCCCTCGGCCACATGACAGGCCGCTGTCGGTGGCATTGGCCTGCCCGCATAGGTGCCTTCGTCGATGTTCATGTGAGGCCAAAACCCGCCGAGGGCCCTTCAAGCCATCGAGGCCTCAGAAGGTCGCAGGCTTTTTTTGCCACGGTTCAACCGTTCCACGCCACGATGAATCAGCCACCCGGCACCTGCAACCCACAGCAGACCCTCAAGCACAAGCAGCGGAATGTAGAGCGGCCCGAGCCCTTTGAGCATCGTTTGGGCGTCGTACGGCAAACCGTAGCGTCCCATGTACAACGACTGCGACAGAAGGTTGGCACAGAACCACGCCAAGAGGGCCATCCACACCCAACGGCCCGCTTGAGCCTTCGACGCCATGTTAGAAAACCAGCGTGCTGAGATATAAGGCACTGTATTTGACGCTCATGCTTCCTCGTGATTTGGCCACCGCTCTCCGGCATCCGGCACCACACGAAGGATGGCTTCTTCGACGGCCTCAATCCAGGCTTCGGCCACGGCTGCCTCGCCTCCTGAGGAACTCAGCGATGCTTGCCAAGCGTTTGCCTCGTCAACGTTCCCAAGGGCAGTGTGAATCCGGTGAAGGGCGAGGTAGGCCATTGGGTTGAGATGGGGTTCATCCGTGGCCCATCCTCGCTCAAAGCAAGCGATGGCTCCCCGCTCGCCTGACAGGGCACCCCGCTGAAGGGCCACCATCCCTGCTTGGCTCCACGCCAACGGCAATTTTCCAATCAGCAAACCACGGAACACGAGGTAGGTCTGACCCACACCAAGCAAGACCAAAGCGAAGAAATCCACCCATTGTTCGACGGCTGTCAGGGTTGACCACGTCCGAGCCATCAGGCCACCGATGCCGACGCACAGAAGAAAACCGGAGAGGGGGGCCACAATGACGTCCCGACGGGTGCGAACGATGTGCGTCAATCCTGCGAGCACCCCAAAGGCTCCCAACACGCACAGCACTGCCAACAGGCCATCAACGCCAAGCGGCCGCGGAGCGGCGGTGCCCATGGCCAACAGCGCGCCAATGGTCAAGATCGTCAAGCCATAACGGTACGAAGGCTCTGGAAAGGGCTGTTGACGCGACAAGCGAACCAGCAGAACGCCAATCAGGCCCAGGAGCCCCAGGAGGAGCCAAACCAAGGTCGCGTCGTCAGAGAAAGGGCCCACAATGGCCGACGGGAGGGCGTTGGCTTTCAATTCCGTTCTTCGTCCTGCACTCCACCACGGTGATAGGCGGTCCCACGCTGGATTTCAGTGGCCCGATAAAGTTGCTCAAGAAGCACCACGCTTGCCAGTTCATGGGGCAAGGTCAACGGTGACAACGACAGACGGGGCAATCGGGGTTCAGCGCCCTCCCAACCGTTTGGAGGTCCGACCATGAGGTGCACATCTTCGCTGGCTAGCTCCCACCGTCGAACCATGTCCGCGAACGCGAGGCTGTCCAGTGCATCACCTCCCTCATCGAGCAGCACGCGCGTCGTACCTTGTGGAGGTGCACCCAAGTATGCCTCAAGGGACGTTTTAGACGGATGGACGTTCAACCGCACACCACGCTGACGAAGACGTGTTGCGTACACGTCGAGAGCGGCAGCCATGGACCGCTCTTTTGGGCGACCGTGCAGATGGACGATGATGCGCCCCATGCACCGTCCAAGAGGCCCTCGTGCATGGGTCCTTCGCTGGACAACCTCAAAGCAGTCCGGGCCGAAGACCGTGCATGGGGTGGCGCTTTCCTTGGAGCCGTCGCGCTTCAACCTTCGATTCGAATCCTCCCCTCCGCCGGGACACGAGGGCGTGGCTTGCGGCCCTGCAGGAGGTCTGCGAGCGTCATTTCGACCAACCACAGGCCGGTCGGATGCGGGTGCGGGAGCTCCAGGTTGAATGGAGGGAAGCCATGGCTGACGGCACGTTGGATGACGCCGGCCATCTCGGGCTAGAACGCCGTGCTTATCGCTTGCTTAATGGCGGCGATGAGGCATGGCTGAGGTGGTTGGACGACCTTGCTTTCTGGAAACCAGGCTGGAATCCTGACGAAGGTGATGAACAGTCTTGAAAGCACGCCGGCATCAGCACCCACCATGGGCGAGCGCCCCACGCTACACATGCTGTACTCCTGTCCATTTTGTTGGAAGGTGCGCGGCCTGATTGAACACCTCGATTTGGACGTCGAATACGTTCCAGTCAACGGCATGAAAATCCGGAAGGATGTGGCCTTCGCGGGCGACTGGGGCAAAGTCCCGGTCTTTACCGATGAAAACGGTCAACACATCGTTGATTCAACCCCCCTCTTGCGTCACATCGATGCCACCTACAACGAAGGGAAATTGGCTGGTCGCGGCGATGCTGACCGCCAAGACCAGTGGATGACTTGGGTCGACACCCACTTGTCCAAAGCCACGGTTCCAATCCTCTACGGTAGCCTCGGTTCCGCCTTGAAGACCACCACCAAAATCTCGAAGATCGAGAAATTTGGATTCATCTCAAAGCGCCTGTACGCTTGGGCTGGATTTCCGGTCATGTGGGGCATCATCGCCCGAAAGCGGGTCAAGAGAGACGGCCGCACACCAAAGAAACTCTGGCACGACCTGCTGAGTGAATTCACCGGTGCATTCGATGGCCAACCCTTCTTTGGCGGCGACCAACCTGATCTGGTGGACTTTGCCGCCTTCGGCTACATGCGGTCCATTTTCCCGTTCCCTCAATTCGATCAACTCCGCGACCATGAAGCCGGAATGGCCTGGTACAACGAAATGAACGGCACGCTCCACGGAGCGTGATGGCGTGAAGGTCGGCCCGCTGACCTTCGCCGAAGTGAAAGCAGGCACGACCCACGTAGGTGACAACCGTGGGGGTTGGATTCACGCCAGCCAGCGGCCAAGGCATGAGGTCCGGCTTCCCGCCTTCCTCATCCTTGAATCACCCCTCTCGACAAGTGAGGTGGCGGACCTTGTTGGATCTGATGAAACCGTGGAAGAGGGCGTCCATGAGGGCATCGATGCCGCGTTGCTCCAGCGCATCTGCGCGGCGGTTCGACCCCTTGTCGATGAGGGCTTCGAGGTTCGGCCTCCAAGCATGGCGGAGTGGACCCATGCTCGAGAATCCGGGGTGCTCAAACCTCAACAAGGGGCGCTCGAGGTCTTGGCGGACGCACCGTTCTCCAACCACCGGGGTGCACCAATGGACGGCCGCCCCAGAGAGGGTTCCGGACACGGTCCATTGATGGAACAGTTGGCCTGCATCGAGGTTCACCCACAGAAAGCAGGAGCCACAGCCACATCATCGGTGCCCATGGACCGACGTCTGCCCGGTACCGTGCTTCGGCTTGTGTTGAGTCCAAAACGCACCTCGCCGGCGCGTACCGTGCCTAAACAAGCCGACCGCGCGGCCAACCTTCGCATTGAGGTGCTGAGCACCTTGCTGATCGGCGTGGTTCCTTCCTTCCTCATCCCAGTGGTGCGTGGCTTCGGAAGCTACGCGCTGGAAGGATGGGGGAATCTGCTGTTCGGGGGGTTGGTCGCAGGGTTCGTCACCGGAGCCGTATGGCGGCCGAGGCGCCCGACGGTCACCTGGGACGACGGGGAAATTTACGACGAGGACGAGCGCAGCGTTTCCCAATAGGAATCGCCTCTGCACGCCTCGGCCACGCACAACGTGGCCATGTTCACAATGTCGCGGACCTCATCGTTGCGTGCCACAATTTGTACGGGGAAGGTGGTGCCTTCCAAAATGGGCCCAATCATTTCCGCGTCCGCCAGTTGTTCCAGCAACTTGTAAGCGATGTTTGCGGCAGCGAGGTTCGGGCAGACGAGAACGTTGGCAGGCCCTTCGAAATTCAGGAATGGATATTCTTCCTGCACGAGTGTGTCGAGGGCTGTGTCCGCCTGCATTGGACCGTCGATTTTCAACGATGGATCAAGCTCGCGAGCGGTGGCTACGGCCTCCTCAAGACGCGTGCTTCGCTGCTCACGATTGGTCCCAAAGTTGGAGAAGGAAAGCATCGCAACGCGTGGCTCAAGGCCAAACCGTCGCGCGACCCTCGAGGTCTGCACCGCGATCTCGGCCAGGGTACGCTGGTCTGGATAGATGTTGACGGTCGCATCGGCCAGGATGATGAGACGACCCGCGACGGAGACCACGTAGCACCCAACGATGCAGTGTCCCTCTGGGTGCGTGCCAAGGGTCTGAATGGCGGGCTTCAACACGTCAGCATAGGTGCGGCCCACACCACCAACCAGACCGTCGGCATCACCCGCCCTCAACATGCTGGAACCGAAGTATGGACGGCTCTTGAGCAGCCGCTCGGCATCAGCAAGCGTGACGCCTTTCCTTGCCCTGCGCTTGGCCAGTTCAGGCGCATAGACACCTTTTCTGCGCTCGTCTTTGCGTGGATTGACGATCGTGTGCTCGAACTCCAGCCCAAGGTGCTCGATGCGGCGCTGAATACGTTCAGGCGGACCGAGGAGGATGGGGTGGCAAATCTGTTGATCGGACAATTGAGCCGCAGCACGGAGCACACGTTCCTGGTCGCCTTCGGGGAAGACGATGCGCTTGCCTCGTCCACGAACTTGGTTGATGACGCTGCGCATCAAGGCGTAACTTTGTCCGAGTCGACCTTCGAGTTCCTCACGGTAACGCAAAGCATCGAAATCTTCGGCTGAAACACCAGCGACCCCTTCCTCGACGGCAGCCTGCGCGACCGCGCTGGCTTCCCAAATGAGCACCCTGCGGTCGAAGGGTTTGGGGATGATGTACTCGGGGCCAAACTGCATCTCGAGACCGTCGTAAGCCTGTGAGATGTAGTCCGGAACGGGTTCTTTTGCCAGGTCCGCGAGCGCGCGGGTGGCGGCCATTTTCATGCCCTGCGTGATGTCCCGGGCGCGGACGTCGAGTGCACCACGGAAGATGTACGGGAAACCCAGAACGTTGTTGACTTGATTTGGATAATCGGAACGCCCGGTCGCGATGATCGCATCATCACGAACCGCCATGACCTCGTCAGGCAAAATTTCCGGCGTTGGGTTGGCCAACGCGAACACGATGGGGCGCTCGGCCATTGCAGCGACCATTTCCCCGGTCACCAATCCGCCACGTGACAAGCCAAGCATGACATCAGCACCGACCAGGGCATCGCTCAGGTCACCGGCTGGGCGGTCATGGGCAAAAGGTGCCTTGTATGCGTTGATTTCTCCAGCCTCCAACCGCGCCTTGGTGACGATGCCCTTGCTGTCGCACATCGTGATGTGCTCGGGTGCAACGCCGCAGGCCACGTAATGGTTCGCGCAGGCGATGGCGCTGGCTCCAGCGCCAATCACGACGACTTTGACGTCCTCGATGGCTTTTCCCTGCAACTCACATGCGTTGATCAACGCAGCAGCGGAAATGATGGCCGTACCGTGCTGGTCGTCGTGCATCACTGGAATGTCGGTAGCCTCGGCGATGCGACGCTCAATTTCGAAGCATTCTGGAGCCTTGATGTCCTCGAGGTTGATGCCTCCAAAGGTCTTAGAGATCGCCACCACGGTATCGATAAAGCGCTCGGGTTCGGTCTCGTCCACTTCGATGTCAAACACGTCAATGTCGGCGAAGGTCTTCAGGAGCAGCCCCTTTCCTTCCATGACCGGTTTGCTGGCAAGGGCACCGATGTCGCCAAGGCCAAGCACGGCTGTCCCGTTGGAGATCACGGCCACGAGGTTGCCTTTCGACGTGTATCGGTAGGCGTCCTCAGGCCGCTCTGCGATTTCTAGACAAGGGTAGGCCACGCCTGGCGAATACGCCAGAGAAAGCTCGTGAGCGGTGGCGTGTGGCTTGGTGGGCACGACCTTGATTTTCCCACGGGGCGAGGCTTCGTGGTACTCCAAGGCTTCTCGCTTGAGGCGCTCTTCGCGCGATGCTTCTGCCATCTTCCTCGGCCTTCTCGGCGACGCGCCCCGGTTTGAGCCTTCTGTGGTGTGGCTCCGCACACCGCCAATTCCTGTTGCCACGCCCACCTACGGAGGACCGTTGAAGAACCGTCCCAAGTCATCGCCATGCGTGCACAGATCACGCGTCATCGCAACCATCGGGCCGTCATGCGACAACGAGGCGACGTTGGCCTCGATGCTCGAGGCCGGACTTGACGTGGCTCGCATCAACTACTCACACGGAGATTTCGAAGGAAAAACGGCAACCATTCAGCGTCTGCGTGCCGCGGAAGCGACCGCTGGCCGACCGCTCGGCGTGTTGGCAGACCTCCCTGGCCCCAAGCTCAGGCTCGGGCGTTTCCCCGGAAGCGTTCATCTCGAACGTGGCATGACGGTAACCTTGCTGTGTGGTGAAGAGGCTTCTGAGGACGTCAGCACACTGGCCTTTCCCGTCCCGTACGGTACGTTGGCTGAAGAGTTGCGCGTTGGCGACCCAGTGCTGCTCGCTGACGGGTTGGTGCGATTGGAAGTGCAAGGAATTGAGGGTTCAATCGTCAGCGCACACGTGCTTGATGGGGGTCGTTTGAGCGAACGCAAAGGCATCAACGTTCCCCGCACGAGAGTCTCCCTCCCCGCCATCGGTGAGCGGGATGAGGCGTGCCTTCGTCATGCCATCGAACAGGAGGTGGACTTTGTCGCCGTGTCCTATGTTCGGAGTGCAGCGGACATGGCACCTGCACGTCGAATCATTTCCGAAGCTGGAGTCCACACGTGGATTATCGCAAAAATCGAACATCCTGCGGCCCTTGACGACCTCGATGCGATCGTCGAAGCATCAGACGCGGTCATGGTAGCGCGTGGCGACCTCGGGGTGGAAATTCCGCTTGAGGAAGTCCCTGCAGCCCAAGAGCGCATCATCGCCTTGTGCCTTGCTCGGGGAAAACCCGTCATCGTGGCCACGCAAATGTTGGAATCGATGGTCGACCATCCCCGTCCCACCCGCGCCGAGGTCAGCGACGTCGCGACGGCGATTCGGCAATTCACTAGCGCGGTCATGCTCTCTGGAGAAACGGCGACCGGGGCTTATCCGGTTGAGGCCGTCTCCACGATGATTCGAATCGCTGAGCGGGCCTCATCCGCGATTGATGGTCTTCCCAGCCCGCCTGCTTTGGCCATGTTCAGAAGCACCCGAGCCATCACCGGTGCCGCAGTGAAACTGGCCGCAGATGTGGGCGCAGATCGGCTGATC
>PCBQ01000075.1 GCA_002731395.1 Methanobacteriota archaeon | reverse complement strand
CTTGATGGAGGAGAGAGCGCCACAGGCAACCTCGTTTGGTCCATTTTTTTTATTTTTTCCTGACTACGAAATTTTCCATTTCCTCATGATTTGGATTGCTGTTACACAGCGCTGGCGTAGAGCCGGAATTGGAAGACGATGTTAACGGGACCCGTTGACGAAGACCAGGTTCACGATGAATTGGAACACGAGAAACCAAAGCACACCAACAACGGTGATGTAACCCAACGATGGGTCTTCGCCGTCTAAGGCGTAGGAATAGACCATGATGGCGGCGGCAAGGCCTGCCACAAAGACCACCCTGTAAGCGATTGTCGCGAAGATGTTGCCTCGGGTGGAAAGCTCATTCCAGCCGTTGAAACCAAACCACTTCTGGATGAATCCCATGATGGGTGGATGCCGTACGCCTACTTGATGCCGTTCCATGGAAGGTGATGAGAACTCAGGATTACACGCCAGAAACCTCGAATTCGGCCATCGTGGTCAGCGACCTCGTTCTGAGAACAACGTTTGAATCCATATTGTACGCATCCTTACGCATGGGCGAACGCCCCACGCCGTTTGCCCCGCATCTGCTGGGGCTGATCAATCCTGGATTGGTCATTGCAGGCAACGTCGTGGGCGGACCTGCGGCCCTGATGGGCGCAGTGTGGATGTTGGGTGTTGGTCCGGTCTTGGACCGGGTCCTCGGCTCCCGTCCTCGCACACTAGGGCGGCCAACCTCTGGACAGGCGTTCCGTTCGTTGCTCTACGTGCACACGGCGTTGCACGTGTGTGCCATCCTCACGTTGGTGCGGCTCGCTTTCCTTGGTGAAGCCATCTATTGGATTGGAGCAGCGGCCGTGTCCACTGGAATTTGCTCAGGCGTCAGTGGCATCATCGTGGCGCACGAGCTTGGCCACACGCGGCCGAAATCCATCTCCGCCAGGTTGGCGAGGATGAACATGCTCCTCGTGCTGTACGGGCACTTCACTGAAGAACACAATTTCACCCACCACAAGCACGTCGCGACAAAGAGCGACCCTGCATCGGCCGAACAAGGCGAGTCGGTCTGGGGCTTTGTGGCCAGAACCGTGCCCCGTCAACTCCGCGACGCGTATGCTGTACATGCCAAACGCGGCGCGCATGGTTGGCGAAATCGCGTGGTCCAAATCCTCGTCATTGAGAGCGTGATCGTCGGAGCCCTGATGTCCGTGAGCGTCCCTGCAGGCTTAGCGTTCATCGGTCAAGCCGCAGTGGCAGTGTTCCTCCTAGAATACATCAATTACGTGCAGCACTACGGTTTACGCCGTGCACAAGGGGAACGGCAGACCAAGATGCACAGTTGGCAATCTGAACGGCGTTGGTCGTGCTGGACTCTGTTCAACCTCAGCTTACACCCTGCTCATCACCTGAAAGCAAGCGAGGGGTGGTGGGATCTACAGCCGTACGACGGCGCACCAGATATGCTCAGCGGCTACTACGGCTGTTTTTGGCCGGCGTTGGCCTCACCGTTGTGGAAACGATGGATGAAGACGCACTTAGCTGCCCATGGGCTACCCAACGGCAGCGTCAACCCTGAACTTTAGCGCTCTTCGGGCAACGCCCTTGTCGGATAACTGTGGCGTTTTCGCGAAAGGAGTTTTTTCTTGGCGCGGGAGCGTCCGTCGTAAACAACGCTATATGGAAAAAATACCCCATCGTGGCATGCGCAAATTGAGTTGTTGGTTGATCGTCGCGATTATGGTTCTGCACATGTCTGTTTACAGCATGGACCACAGCAGCACTGTGATGGATTTTGAAACCCAAAACGAAGCCGACCCAACACACGCCAGTGCGAGGGATTCTCATCAGCTCTCGGGTAACCAGAGTGGGTCCAGTTCGGACTGTGACTTTGTCATGATGTCGGATGGCCTAGGTGGCCCAACATGGGAGAGTACGGCATCCTACACTGTCAACGACATTGTTGAATGGCCCGTGGGTTCCCAAAACTTCTGGCAAACCACGACTGGAGGACCCACGTCTGAGCCGGGGACCACCACAAAATGGGTTGGGCCTTGTTCATGCGAAGAGATTGCTGAAGCAAGCGGCATCGTGTGGGATTCCACAGTCGCGTACAATCCATGGCAAATTCTGGAGCACAACGGCGCCGTTTGGTTCGCGCTGGATGCCGGCACGAGCGCGGGTGATGTTCCTTCAGAGGATACGGGCATCTGGACGCTCTGCGAGGGTTCGTGTGCATCGCTGGTGAACGTTTCCACGCCAGTTTGGGAAAACTCTACGCTCGTTTCAGAGGGTGAGGTGTACGAGTACCCTGCGAACTCAGATCATTTCTACACCGTCGTAGGCGTGGGCATGAGCAGCCAAACTGTTGGCGCGCCTGGTGTCGACCTCGACGCATGGGGAGAACCATTGCATTGTGACTGCAAGGAAATTTGGGAAGACAGCGGCATGCCCCTCTGGGATGCGACGGTCGAATACCTGCAAAATGCGGTCGTTGAATGGCCCGCGGGATCGAATGTGCTGTACTACTCGTTCGATCATGGGACGGGGATCGAGCCAGGAGGCTCCCAAAGCTCGCAAATCTGGAGGTTGTGCAGCGGAGAAGCCACCACTGGATTCCTATGCGACGATTTCAACGGAACCGGTGGGAAGGTGTGGACCAACAGCACAATTGTGACCGCTGGAGACATCTTCCAGTACCCTGCCGGGTCAGGGAATTTCTACATCGTTTCAACGGGCATTAGTGCCCAGTTGGTGGGCGCGCCGGGCGTCGATCTTGACGCATGGTCTGAGAAATACTGCACCTGCGAGGAAATTTGGGAGGCTGGGGGCCAACCTGTTTGGGATTCAAGCACCACCTACACCTCTGGGACAATCGTGCTCCATCCTGCAAATTCAACCTCCTTCTGGATCGCCGTCATGCCGTCAACCACGGCAGGCGTTGAACCCGGACAGCCGTGGGCAGATGGGAACGAATGGGAACTCTGCGGCCAGCAGGACAATGCCTCGAGCGGTCCTTGTGGTGGCTTGGACTACGTTGGTGCATGGTACGACATGGCCCGTGTCTCAACGGGAGAAATTTACGAACACCCCGCGGGTTCGGAGAATTACTACCAGGTGGTCATCCAAGGATATGTGGACCAAGAGGTCCTCTCTCCAACGGTTGATCTGGACGTGTGGGCGCCGGTGGAGTGCCCCTGTGAAGAGGTGTGGATGAACAGCGGCGAACCTGTGTGGGATGCTACCACGGTGTACTACGAAGACGATGTGGTCGAGTGGCCCTCGGGTTCCAATGATCTGTGGGTTGCCCTCGACAACCAATTCAGCGGTGCTGAGCCCTCGACTGACATGTCATGGGAACCTTGCTATGGCTCGAACGTCCCTGCCACCACGCCATGTGCAGGATTGGACATTGTCGGCGTGTGGGACGCCTCGATGAACGTCACCTCAGGTGAGATTTACGAGTACCCTGCTGGGTCTGAGGACTTCTATCAGGTCAATCCTGGCAGCCCGTTCTGGAGCGTGAATGCGCCCGACGTTGACATGGACGTGTGGTCGCCCATCGAGTGCCCATGCAAGGAGACGTGGGTCGCAAACGGCCAGCCGGTGTGGGACGCTTCAACGTTGTACAGCGTCAATGACGTGGTCGAGTGGCCTGCGACGTCCGGTACACTTTGGATCGCTCTAGACAACTGGTTTAATGGCTCGGAACCAACGCTGTCCGCCCTTGACTGGGACCATTGCGACGGTAGTGCGATGCCATATTCCAGTCCATGCGCTGGATTGGACGTCATCGGCGTCTGGGACGCATCGATAAACGTGAGTTCGGGTGAGATCTACGAGTATCCGAGCGGTTCTCAAGACTACTACCAAGTCAACCAAGGAAGTCCGTTTTGGAGCGTGAATGCGCCCGACGTTGACATGGACGTGTGGTCACCCATCGACTGTCCGTGCAAGGAAACATGGGTAGCCAACGGCGAGCCGGTGTGGGTTGCAGGAACCGCGTATCCTGGAGACTATGTCGTCGAACATCCTGCAAACACGGGGAACCTGTACATTCCACTGGAATCTGGTGGTGTCTCGGTCGGTGGCGGAGAGCCGGGAATCGACATCCACTGGGTCCTTTGCAACGGCAATGGGCCAAGCCCTGGCCCTTGCGACGGATTGAGCGTGGCGGTGTGGGACAACACGACGGCGCCTGTCATCGGTGACGTGTACCAATTCCCCGTGAATTCAGGAAACTACTACCAGATTGTCTTCATCCATGACGACGCAAGCGGCGGCCCTGATTGGGTTGCAGATCCGATTGTGGACGGAGGACTGGACGAGTTCTGGACCCCATATGTCTGCCCATGTGAGGACACGTGGGAAGCAAACGGGCAACCGGTGTGGGACAGCAGCGTTGGCTTCTATCCGGGGAACTCTGTCGTCGAATGGCCGGCAGGTTCCAATGACTTGTACCTTGCAGAAGCTGGCGGCATCACCGGGGCTGGAGCGCCTGGTGTTGACATTCACTGGATGCTTTGCGAGGATGCCGAAGACACCGCCGACGAAGCGGTGCCCGTCAAGGAAGCGGAAGAGAGCGATGGCTTACCAAGCATTGGAGTGGTGTCCACGATGCTGAGCGCCCTTGTAGCGGCGGCTTTTGTTGGTCGAAAGCAAACCAAGGAAGCGTGACCGATCACGCCAGGACGTTCACAGCGTTTGACTTTCGCGATGTCGAATAGGTGCGTGCAGCACTCTGAAACGTTCTCGCTCAGAAGCAATAGTGAATTTCAGTGAAGCCTTCACGGAGGGCAGCCACCTCGCCCTTCACTTGTGCTGGATCGACGCCGTCGAGCAACACACGTCGGAAACATGCGGCGACGTCTTGCATCTGGTCAGGCCCCATGCCGTGTCGGGTCAATTCCTGAACCCCAAGACGTAGGCCAGAAGGAGAAAGGGCCCGGGAGTCGCCTGGAAGCATGTTCATGTTTGTGATGATCCCGGCTTCCTCGAGCAGGGCTGCTGCGGCCCGTCCGGCACCAGAATCGGTCTCGCCGTGTCGGGTCAAGACCTGGTGACTGGCGGTGTACCCCCGTTCCTCAGCCAACACGTCGAAGCCTTCCGCAGCAAGGGATTCGGCCAACGCTTTCGCGTTGGTGACGATGTCTTGGGCATAGTCTGCACCAAAAGCCTCGAACTCAGCCAACGCCACCGCTTTGCCGGCCACATGATGAAGATGATAGGATGAATTTGTACCCGGGAAGACCGCGTTGTTCAGGCGTCGCTGCATCTTCTCATCGTCTGTGTTGGACAGCAAAAACCCGCCCTGCGGACCTGGGAAGGTCTTGTGCGAAGAGCCTGTCATGATGTCCGCCCCCTCCCTCAACGGGTCTTGGAACACACCACCCGCGATGAGGCCCAGCACGTGAGCGCCGTCATACATCACCCGTGCGCCGACCTCGTGTGCGGCATCGGCGAGCTCTTGCAGAGGTGTGGGGAAGAGGAACACTGAGGCCCCGAACAAGGCCAAAGATGGTTTTGTTTCACGGATCATGGCCGCGGCAGCCTCGATGTCCGGCTCCATGCGGTCTTCGTTCCACGGATAGGTGTGAAGGTCGAGTCCCCGCAAACCCACCGCGCCCATCTGAGCGTGTGAAATGTGTCCACCGTCAGCGGTAGAGACCGCCGTGATTCGGTCGCCCGGTTTCACCATGGCCTTGAGGGCAGCGATGTTGGCGACCGTTCCAGAAATCGGTTGGATGTTGGCAAAATTGGCGTTGAAGACCTTCTTGGCCAAATCGATGCCAATGGTTTCGATGGTGTCGAAATCGTCGCAACCCTGGTAGTACCGCTTCCCGGGCAGGCCCTCCGCATACCGGCCGTGAAGATCGCTGTCACATGCACGCCGGACCATCGGGGAGATCACATTTTCACTCGCGATCATTGGGAAGCCAGAGCCATAGTGCGCTCCACTCTGATCAATGGCGTCCAGCACGCGCTTTGCAGTTTCATGGGATGGGGCGCTCATGGTTTCCTTGTAATCACGCCCGTTCAAAGCCATTCTGACGGCGCCATGTGCACGTCAGCGGCGGTTTCAAACGGTCACACCCTGACCCTCCCATATGCCGAAACGGTTGGTGTTCACCAAGGCGGGCGCACCAGAAACGATGCGCGTGGAAACATTCGATGCATCACCACCAGGCCCTGGTGAGGTAGCGGTTGACGTGGCATATGGAGGCATCAACTTCGCCGATCTGCTTCAGCGGCTCGGCCTGTACAACCCTCGACCGCCGTATCCCTTCACGCCCGGATACGAGGCATCCGGGACCGTGGTAGCGCTTGGGAAAGGTGTTGACCATCTCGAGGTTGGTGATTCTGTCATCGCAGTACCTGGAACGGGCGCCCACATGAGCCATCTGAATTGCGCGGCCGAACGCGTCATTCGAATCCCAGAGGGTATGACGTTGGAGGCAGCGGCCGCCATGCCAGTGACCTACCTGACCGCGCACCACATGCTGCACCACCTTGGCCATCTTTCATCAGAACATTCCGTACTCATCCATGGCGGTGGTGGAGGAGTGGGCACGGCTGCATTGCAACTATGCCGATGGGCGGGGGTCGAACGGGTGTGGGCAACCGCCTCTGCTGGAAAAGCCGACATCATCCGTTCGTTCGGTGGCACGCCCATCGACCGTCATTCAGAGGATTTTGTTGACGTGATTCGAACGGCAACCGAGGGAGTTGGTGTGGATCACGTGCTGGATCCTATCGGTGGTGATCACCTCGTGCGCAGCCTCTCTGCATGCCGAGAAGGAGGGAACGTGTACACCTTTGGCATGTCCAGCTTTGCCCCGTCCGAAAAGCGTCGGCCCATTCGGACCGCGCTTGCGTGGCTGAGAAGGAAGGAAATTGACCCACTACGTTTGATGGCCCGAAACCGCGCGTTATTCGGCGTTCACATGGGCACGTGGTCACGTCAAGACGTCATCCTTGAACAGATGGAGCGGTTGGTCCAAGGCGTTGCAGAAGGTCACCTTGTTCCGGTCATCGATCGTGTTTTTCCGATTGAGCAAGCACCGGCCGCGCACCAACACATGCATGACGGGAACAACGTCGGCAAGGTTCTGTTCTCCATGTGAGGCATCAGTCAAGGACAAGGCGTTGTCCGGTCAAGTCTTCGCTTAATGCCCACAACCGTTCGACGTCCTCATCGTTTCGCGCCCTACGGGCATGACGGCGAAGTTTGGGTGGTCCGGCAAGTTGCGTCAATCCCTTTGCACCAAAATACGCGCCGGGGGCAACGTCAAGCTCCATGGCTGCGCGGAGGGTGGGCCAAGCCCCCCGTTCTGCGCTCATGTTGAACGGACGAAGCACGACGTTTCCAAGCGTCGCTCCAATGGAGTGGCGCTGCAGTCGCGTACGAGACCAACCAGGGTGGGCGAGCGTTGTGTCGTACGGTGCCCTGGCCGCCAATCCCCGGATGAAGAGTTGGTTGGCCAGTTTGCTTTGCCCATAGGCTTGCCACCGCACGTACCGCATGGACTCCCAGTTCGGATCGTTCCACCACATGCGGCCCACGTCACCGGCGACGCTCGTGATTGATGTCACGCGCGCGCCCTTGGTGGAAACCAAAAGTGGGTGCAAATGGCACGTCAAGGCGAAATGACCGAGGTGGTTGACGCCAAATTGCTGTTCAAATCCTTGAACGGTCCGCCCAAGGGGAGGTACCATCAATCCTGCATTAAGGATCAAACGATCCAAGCGATCATGTGCGTTTCGAAAAGCGTCGGAGAAAGCCGTAACGCTGTCCAAATCAGCAAGGTCGAGGTGTCGAGCCTCAAGCGAGCCGTTCTGGGTAAAGGTACGAATCCTCTGAATCGCCGCCTCCGCTTTCCCCATGTCCCGGCACGCAAGGGTCACGTCCGCTCCAGCTTGTGCAAAGAGACGTGCAGCCTCGTACCCAATGCCGGTGTTGGACCCTGTGATGACCACGCGGAGGCCTGCCGGAGATGGCATCTGTTCAGGCGACCAGCGTACCATGAGTCTGCGGCCGTTGAGGAGGTTTTCAATCCCCGCTTTTTCTGAATTTACTCTTCTTCCAAACCAAGATCGCGACGGAGGTCGCGAAGGCCAATTTCGAATTCACCGACGGCTTCCTGAAGCGTTGAGCTTGCCAGGACGAGTTGCCGGCTCTCAAGGTCGGGTAGCACCATTGATGCAGCCAG
>PCBQ01000074.1 GCA_002731395.1 Methanobacteriota archaeon | reverse complement strand
GGCATCAACAGCCTGACGCCCTCCATCGGTTCCTTCCAGCAGTTGACGCTGCGGATGACGGTCTTCCCACCGGACCAGCGCGAAGCACAAGACATCGGCCTCGTCCGTGTCCTGGTCGTCAGCGGAAACGACGCTGACCTGCGCACTGAGGTGGCCTTCACCGTCCACCGCACCTTTGGTGTGCTCGCCGAGGTCATCTCCGACAGCGATGCCAAGTCGCTTGGCTCTGTGGGCCCCATCGCCCCGGGTTCAGATGCGTGGTTCCGCTTCCGCATCACCGATGCCGGGGACGAAGACGTGGAAACCACGTGGCGCATTGTTCCGCCCAACCTGCTGCCGCGCAACGACGGCCAATACGCGAGTTGGGACTACGAGATCACCGACGATGCCGGCGAGAATGCACCTGTGGTCCGCCTGAGCGGCGAAGAATACGCTGACCTGCGCCTTGAGGTGATCCTCCGTGACCAGGTCGAAGCCGGAAACCACACCATCTACGTGGGCATCATCGAGGACGGTGTGGACGACGACGAGGCCCGGTACTTCGACATGCCCGTGACCGTTGTCGTCAAGGAAGACGTCGTGGCTGGTCGGTTGCTCATCACGCTTGAAAGCCAAATGACGCCTTTCGGGCCCGGCCAGAGCAAGGAACTCGGCTTCCGCGTGGACAACCAGAACAACATCCCGCTGACCATTCTCGTCTCACTGGATGAACCGCGAGGTTGGGAGAACGGCGCGGTCAGCGTGAATTCCTTCCAGCAAGCCGGCAGCACCCTCCTGGTGACCGTTGATGCGTACAGCAACGAGAAGTTCACGGTGGACCTGACCGCGCCGACGACCGTCAAGAACAACGATCGCGCGGAATTGACGATCATCGTTGAGCCGTATGACGACGAAGTGCCCTACGGCGCGGACTTCAAGCAGCAGACCAAATTCGAATTCGCGACGACGTGCACTGAGGTCGCTTGTCTGACGAACGAATTGCTCGACCCAGAGCCCAGCACCATCGGCCTCATCGGGGTGCTGGTCGCCATCGTCCTCTACGCCACCTACCGGCGTGGCGCAACCCGTTCCATGGCCGCGGCGATGCCAATCAAGGACGTCGCTCTGCCCGAGGCAGATGAGGTCGTCACCGAAGCGGCCCCGGAGCTGGATTTGCCGCCCGCGGTGACGGCCGTCGATGACGACGATCTCGAACTTCTGGACGAGTTGTCCGACCTCTGAACATTGGGTCCCGCTCGCCGCGTTGTCTGAACAGCGCACCATTCCCCTTATGAGGCGCCGGAACCGCCTTGAGAAGCATGTCAGGGCAGATGCTGTCTCAGCGGCGTGCGGCTTCGTCCCAGTCTGTCGAATCAGGGGTGCGCCGTCGCGCCCTTGGACTGACCCTGCTCATGCTCTTGTCCTTGTTCGCAGGCATCGATTTGGTGTCCGAGGAAGTCTCTGCTGCTTCCGATGCTGACGGTGACGGCCTGACCTACGGTCTGGAATACCTGATCAACACCTCTCCCAACGACCCGGATTCCGACAACGACGGATTGCCTGACGGCTGGGAGTGGATGCACGGCCTCGACCCGCTCTCGTCCTCCTTCGGGGACGGCGCGGTCGGGGATCCTGACGGCGACGGTATGTCGAACCTTCAGGAGTACACCTACCTGATGCCCACCGGTTGGGACATCGCCACCACCCCTGCCGTGCTCGACAACGGCGTCTGGTGGAACGGCACCGTGCCCACCAACGATTGGTCCGAAGAGCATGCCATGCAGTTCAACCCGCCCGCGTGCGGTGCGACCGGCAGCGACGGGACCGGGTCAACCATCCTGTGCGACGAAGACCCTGTGGGCAACATCTGCGCGGACGGTTTTGACAACGACAAAGACGGTGCCGTGGACGGTGCAGACAGCGACGGTGACGGCGATGCGGATTGCCTGAGCGACGACGACGACGGCGATGGCCTGATCGACGAAGACCGCCGGGGCTACGACACCGACGGTGACGGCATGCCCGACGGTTGGGAAGTCTCCTACGGCCTCAACGCCACATCGGCTTCGAACGACGACGGACCGAACGGTGACCCGGACAACGACGGGTTGCCAAACCTGTTCGAATACATCAACCCCTCATGGACGACCAACTGCGGTTCGTCTCCGTGTTTCCGACCAGAACCCGGCACCCCCACCGAGACCATCACGCCGTGTGACCCTGTCAGCGGCATTGGCCCGGGCGGGTGCGCCACCCTCACCGCTGAAGTGGACGGGATTACTTCGACGAATCCGACCAATGCGGACTCAGACGGTGACGGACTGAACGACTCGTACGAAGCGTTCACCCTCTTGACCGACCCGACCGCGTTCGACACCGATGGCGACGGCCTGAGCGACGGCGTTGAGGTCAACGCCGCTTACGGTGAGCCCGCCCAAGCCAGCGACCCGCGCGATAACAACACCGACGGCGACGCCTTTGACGACGGAGAGGAAGACGCCAACGGCAACGGCCTCGTCGATGCCGGTGAGACCGACCCGACGCGCCGTGAAGACGCTGGCGATGCGGACAACGACGGCATCCAAAACTGGGAAGAGAACCTCTCCTGCACCGCCTGGGACATCGCAGACACCGACTCCGGTGGTGTCAACGACGGTGATGAGCGCAACGTCTCACACGGCACGGATCCATGCGATTCGCTCGTGAACTTCGTCACGACCGCGACCAATTGGAACGGCGTCAATCGCCTGACGTTGGCCGATGCTTCGGGTTTCAACCCTGACGGGGGCACGGGGTGGTACAATGTCTCTGGCACATGGACGTCCTTTGCCTACGGCGCGACGATCAACAACGTGCTCGTTGGCGTGAACCTCGCGCCACCTGCAACCACGACGGACGTGGCGAACCGCAACGGCTCCTTCTGCCACACGCAGGCCACCTTGGACGGCACGATCAGCAGCACACGTCAGTACTGCGACGACGACTACACCGATTCTGATGCGGACGGTTTGGCCGATTGGCAGGAATTGCTCGGCGTGTTCGGTTGGTTCTCCAACCCGACCTTGGCCGACACAGACAACGACGGCGTGAACGACTTCGACGAGGTGGTGCGCGACAACACGGACCCGTTGGATCCGTGCATCAACGCGCTCGACCCCGACGGTGACGGCCTGAACACCTACTTCGAGAACTCCACGGGCTGTGCGCTGGACAGCATCGGCATCCTGAACGGTTCCTCGGACGTTTGGGTCACCGATTCCACACAATTTGACACGGATTCTGGCGGCGTGGGTGACTTGGACGAGTACTTTGACGGCACGAACCCGGAGAACGATCCGTCCGACGACGTGCTGCCTGACGATTTCGATGGCGACGGCATCCCCGACGCTTTCGAGAACCTGACCGGCACGGACTGGCGTAACCCCGACACCGACGGTGGTGGGGTTAGCGACGGCGTCGAATGTCCTGCAAACTTCTGGGCTACGGGCTGCGTTGGCGCACCCCAAGACCCGCTGGACCCCTCCGACGATTTCCCACAAGCACAGGTGCTCTTCTGGGCCAACAACACCAGCGGGACCGTTGACCTTGACCAGGTGCACCGATGGCGCCAGGTGACCAACGATTTCCCCACAGGTTCGACCTACGCCCACATCGCAACGGTTCACCCGAGCAACGAAATGTTCCCGAACATCGAGAACCTGTCCGGCATGGCCGACCTCGGATTCAGCAACAGCACAGTCACGTGGAACGTGCAGTACAACACCGACCTCATCGGGACGGCTGTACCGCTGCCTCTCTCGACGATCAATCACTCCTTTTGGGCGGACGCTACGGCAGAACTCAGCCGCACGAATGACACCTTCATCGTCACGGTGGAGGCTGGATTCCTGCAGAGCCTCATCGCCCTTGCACCCGAGTATTGGTTCGATTGGGACACCCTTGCCTCCACGACCATCGCCAACCAGAGCGACACCTATGCGCTGCAACTCGACGATCGTTTGTCGAACCGCAGCAACCCATGGTCCATCGCTTTGAACATCACCGAGGCCGTGGTCAGCCAGTCCGGCGCGTCCGACGCGTGGAGCACGGCCGACGCCATCGCAACCTTCCTCCGTGAGGGGAACGCCACGACCGAGTTCAAGCGGAATTACAACGGCTCAGGCTTGCCCGGTGACCAAGACATGGCGGTTCACCTCCTTGAAATCGCCAATGAGGGAACATGCCAGGAATACACCACCACCTTCGTGACGATGGCCCGCTTGGCCGGCCTTCCTGCTCGGTCAGTGTCTGGCTTCGCCGGAGGCACGTGGACCGGCAACGGGTACGCGGTGACCAACGACGACCGGACCTCGTGGGCGGAGGTCCACCTGCAGCAGGACGCCGCAAACGGGAACACCGACCTCGGTTGGGTGCCCTTCGAGGCGTGTCCCGACGCCGAAGCGTTGGAGATCGTCAACCAATCCCTCTCACCGCTCAGCTGGGAGCGCAACGGCCAGACCTGGTTCAACGTCAGCGGCCAGTTGCGCTACGCCGAGAACGCGACACCGGTCACCGACCAGCCGCTGGTGGCTTTCTTTGTCCCCATCGGAGAAGTCGGCAACGTGCCCGGTATCGCCGGCACGCCCGACCGTCAAGTTGGCTTGGCGTTCACCGACGCGGACGGGAATTTCAACTTCAGTGGCATTCCGCCCCAGCCCATCGCCCCCGGTTTTGCGGGCATTGTGATTCAACACGTCGAACAAGGCTACGTGGCCAACGGTGGCATACCGTTTGAGGCGGTCATCAACGTCTCGGACAACACCACCCTGACCCACCAAAGTCCCACGGCCATCAACGCGCCCATCGTCGGTGCAGGAGCCACGACCGAGATCAGCGGTCTCCTGCAGGCCGAAACGGTTCCAGGTGGGGTGTTTGAGAACCTTGACGGACTCCAGGTTTGGCTCTCATTTACCTCCTCGGTCAACGGTTCCGTCAACCTCACAACCCCGGTGAATCCCGATGGCAGCTGGGTCTTTGACCTCACGTTGGACGAGTTTGAAACCAAGACCAACATCTCAGCTCTGATTGGATTTGATGGGTGGACGGACACCAGCGTTCCCATCACGGGCGATGTTCACCTGCGTCCTTCAACCATGGGTATTGTGCTCGATGTCCGTGACGCACCCAACCTGACGGCCACGCTCGAAGGTCCAGGGACAAACAAGAGCGTGCTCGATCTTGGTGACGACATTTGGGTCAATGGAACGGTGGTCTCCTTTGGTCTCGCACCCGCGGCGATGAGCGGTTCGCTCGTGCTCTCGTTGCGTGACGTGGAGAGCGGCGGCGGTTGGGTTGACGTGTTCAACGTGAGCGTCAACGGTCTGTTCAACGTCCGACACACCCTCAACGCCAGCGCCACACCGATCGCGGCAGGCGAGGTCGAACCGCGCCTGCGCTTTTTCCCTGCAACGCTGCCCACCACGGACATTGAGAACCTGTCCGACAACGCGCCTTACCGGCTGCGCGGCGTCTACAATTACACGATGATTTCGGAATCGCAACTCCGCGGCGAGGCCACCAACACGCAGTTCCAGGTGGTTGACCACCTCGGAAACGGCGTCGGTATCGTCATGCTCGGGACTTTTGACGTCCTCTTCAACGGCTCACAGGCCACCAGCGTGGTCGATCCGTTGTCCAACCAAATCAGTCCCACGTGGACCCTTGACGCGACCCTGAGGGCGGGCGATTACCCGCTGGCCATCGCCTTTGGTGGATCTGAAGATTATGTGCCCAGCACGTGGAACAGCACCCTGCGGGTGATGGCTGAAATCAGCTGGAATTTCACGGTCGCCGACGACTGGGTGCACATCGGCAACAGCACCCGCTTCTTCGGCAACTTGTCCGATGCGGTCTATGGCGACCGTGTCCTGAACAACGGTTCAGCGCTGTCCATCCTCATGGCCACCGCCGAAGGCCCCGTGGACCTTGCTTTGGGGAGCCTGAACACCAGCACGGGTGAATTCTCGTTCAACGTGACCGCGCCCACGGTGTTCGCAGGTGGTGTGTATGAAGTCCAATTGCTCGCTGATTTCCAAGCCTTTGCGCCCGAGGGCGGACCCTACTACACCTTCGTGGAGCCGAACGGTCCGCAAGGGCCGCCAACCGGCATTTCGCTGGATTGGGGGATCGAGTCGGAAGTCATCGTGACTCCAGAATTGGAACGAATCCAGGTGCTCGTCGGGGACACCATCGACCTTCGCGCGCGCATCACCGATATTGCGGACGGTTCGGATCTCGAGGGCGCCACCGTTGAGTGGTTCCTGGATTGGAACGGCGCCAACACCTCACTGGGCACCGCGCAAACGCTGTTTGACGGCAATGCCACCCTGCAGTGGACGGCCAACACCATCGGACCGGGATACTACGACATTGGTGTCGTGGTGGCGGACGACGTCACCGACCCGCTCGCTCCTGGCAACCGCCGTCACACCGGCAACACCAGCATCGTGAACACCACGGTGCAGGCGGAATCGGTCGTCGTCATTGACGTGGCCCCCACTGTGGTTGCTGCAGACAGCACCTTCAACGTGCTCGGACGGGTGCTCGACGCGGACGACAACACGCGTCCCATCAACGGGCTGCTCAAGCTGGAAGCACATTGGGACGATGAGCCCGGTGAGTTGCTCGTTACCGGAGCCCAGACGGCAGCCAACGGGAGTTTCAACCTCTCCTTGAGCAGCGACGCGCTGAAGGACGGCACCACGCGCGGCAACCGCACGCTCGTGGTGCAGGTCATCGAGGACTCTTCACCCTTCTACCTGCCCTCGAACACGACCACCGGCATGCTGGTGCAAGGCGTGACCGATTTCGAGCAACTGCAGCCCCGCAATGCGGTCATCATCAACCGCGGTCGAAGCGTGAACCTCAGCGCCCAACTCGTGGAAGCCAGCGACCTGTTCACCCCGCTCGGTGGAGAAACGGTGGCCGTGAAGGTGCACGAGACGTGGCACACCGAGGTCCAAACGAACCCAGAAGGCTTTGCCAACACGAGCTTCCTGTTCGACCTCAACCATCCTCTGGGCATCATCACCGTTGAGTTCCATTACAATGGAAGCTTCGATCTGCTCTCCGACCGGGCCAACCTCAGCACGGTCACGGTGCGTTCAACCACCGTGATGCTCATCGACACCATCACGGCCAACCCAACGTCGGGATCGAGTTTCAACGTCACCGGGACGGTGCAAAGCGACAACGGCTCGGGCTTGGAGAACCGTGACGGCAGCGTGCTGCCGGCCAACGTGCTCTTCGCCATCAACGGTCAGCCTGTGGGCTTCACCGTTACAGGTGGAACCGTGGGCGTTGGAGGTGCTTGGACGGCCACCATCAGCCTCGGGCAAACCTTCGAACGCGGCTCGCACAACCTCAGCGCCACCTACGTGCCGAGCGTGAACTTCTACGTGGGCTCGGAAAACACCGCGCCCTTCGACAGCCGCGGAACCACGAGCGTCTT
>PCBQ01000073.1 GCA_002731395.1 Methanobacteriota archaeon | reverse complement strand
CGGGCCGTTGCATCGGTTTCGGGTTCGAGGCCAACAGGGTGCGAACGGCGTCCACGTCTGAGACGTCGATGTCATCCTTGAGGTCGTTCCTGCGCACGATGCCGGCAAGTCCAGCGAGCAAGCTCAGGTCCTCTGCGTGCACGCCTTCCGTCAGGTAGCGGTGCTCCTCGAAGGCCACGCCGCGTTCCTTCAGCAGGGCCACGGCTTGCCGCGACTTCGAACAACGTGGGTTGTGGTAGAGGCGCATGTTCGCCCATCAAGGGGCGAGGGATGAAGCCTCCCGTCAATCCTCACCTTGTCCAAGAATGACATTGTAGGTGTGGGTGATTGGGCCGTTCCCATCGTACTCATCCGAGATGAAATTCACGTCTTCTTCGGCGGTTGTCTCCAGGTCGGCGTTGAGGACGGTCAAGGTCAGCCTGCAACTCGCGCTGCAGATGTCGGTGTCGTGTTCATACAGGTGGATCGATTCGTCGAGCGTCCATACTCCGTCTTCGACGCTTTCGGCCAGCAGGCAAGCATCTGGCCCTTGTGTGGCAAGGACGCAGGCATAGGAAGGGGCTTCAGCCTCACCAGTATCCGTGATGGTGATTTCGAAACGGAACGCATTCGCTCCGTCTTGATTGCCGCTCCAGTCGTTGAATTCAACGCTGTCAAGGGTTGAATCAATGAGTTTGATCGACAAGAGTCGATCATCGGTGGCTTCGGTCCCTTTGCCGATGCCCCTGTCCAAATATTCCGGACCTTCACCAATTTCGAAAGAAGCCACTTGGGTTCCCTTGAATTCAGAATAAAGGGTGCAACCGGAGAGCGGCACAAGCAGCAGCAACGCCGTCAGCAGAAGCCCAACACATCGGACCATGGTGTGAAGTGGAAGGTTCTATGCATGAACTTCACGCCGACGTTCATCGCATGCTTGGTCTTTGTTCGGCTCCGAGCACATCAGGGAATCCATTTCTCAAATTTGTTCAGCATTCTTTGGCTCAACGGGATACCGGCGCGTTCGGAAAAATCCAGAAGCTGGGGGTAGTTCTTTCCGAATTCTCGCCCATCATGCCATCCACCCAAACGCCAGAGGCGGATCTTGGGTCCTCCCGCGTTGAGGATGATGAATTCAAGATATGAGCCTCCGTTATCACCATACTCGACGTAATGATAATCGATGATCGCCCTGGCCTCGATGCGAGTGAAGGTGAGTTTCGTGAACACGTCGTTCTTGCATTCGAATTCGATGACGCCCCTCAACTCCGCGATGAAATAGCGCCCGTTGATTTGATGCGTCTCCTCATTGAGTGGTCCGTCTTTGAACAAGGCGATGAGGATGAGGATGCCAAAACCGAGCGGGATGAGGAGGATGCCCAAGACAAGCCATACGGTCTTCTCCGAGGGAGTGTAAATGTGGTTGCTCTCTTCAATCACGTAATCCGCTTGCCGTTCATCGGTGCAGATGGCCCAAGCCACGCGTTCGATGGTCGATCGTGCTTCGTCGGAGGCAAGGGTTGCCTCAAACGCTGCAAATTCGTCCATATCCTCAACGATTTGCTAGCGCTATTCACCGTTCCGGCGAATCCCGACAAAAAGCCCGGCGAGATCAATCGGCGAGGTCGAGGATGCACGGCGCGTGGTCGCTGACCTCGAGCCCGGCTTGCCGGATGATGTCCACGGCGACGATCCGCTTGGCCGCAGCCGGGTTGCACAGCAGGTAATCGATGCGCCACCCCTTGTCGTCCGCGCGAGCGTTGCCACGGTTGGACCACCACGAGTAGATCTTCTCGCCTTCGCCCTTCACGTGTCGGAAACTGTCGACCCACCCATCGTTCAACAATTCGCTAAACCACGCACGCTCCTGCGGAAGGAAACCACTCGTCTTTGCGTTGCCCTTGGGATTCCAAATGTCGTCTTCGGTGTGAGCGATGTTGAGATCTCCAACCACAACCACCGGGTGGTCTGCTTCGAGCCAAGGCGCCAACCACGTCCTCCAGGCGTCCATCCAGCGCTCCTTGTACGCTTGGCGCTCCGGCCCGCCGCCACCGTTGGGCAGGTAGGTGTTGACGCAGACCAACTCACCATGGCGCGTCACCAGGACGCGTCCTTCGATGTCGTTGGCGTCCTCTCCCCAAGCGAACCCTTGCAGCACGTCTTGACCAAGCCTGCTGAGCGTGGCCACCCCAGAGTACCCTTTTTTCTCCGCTGGATGAAGGCGGACAGCATGTCCCTCTGGCCACGACCAGTCTTTCGGCAACTGTTCTTCGAGAACACGCGTCTCCTGCAGCATCAAGACGTCGGCACCGAGGGTCTCAATCCATCCATCGATGCCTTTGCGGATGGCGGCGCGAAGGCCGTTGACGTTCCATGACACGAGGCGCATACCACCGTGTCGTATCCGGCGGGTCTTAGGCATCGTCACCGGACAAGGCCGCTCGAACGTTGGCGCGTGTGGCCTCAATCAGCGCATCGGACAACCCAAGGTGAGGCTCGATGAGCACCACTCCGTTGGCACTCGCCTCACTCTGCTCGGTCATGGCGAGGTCAAGGCCGGCTTGCCGACGGTCTTCGGCCACGGCGCTCTTCCACCCGGCCAAGTGCCGGTCCAACCATCCCTCAAGGCGAGTCAAGCGAGATTCATCATCTTCGCCTTTGCGAGGCACGGCAATTGCGCTGAGGTGCGTGAAAGCCGACTCAGGATGAGGCAAACGAAGCGCAACCATCCCTTCCTTGACGTCAATCAGGCCCTGATGCTCGCCGAAAGGCACCGCATCCAGCAAGGCTTCGACGGTGCTGACGCGGTGAGCAGGTCCCGCCTTTCGTTCCAGCAGGCTGGCCCCTCGGCGCGGTCCTGCCGCCACCACGACAAGATCAGCTTCGACGTCCCGCCCGTCTTCCAAATGCACACATCCGTCCTCGACGGCGATGACTTTTGCATTGGTTTCGATGGGAACCCCGACTTCGTCGAGGGCGGCAAGGATTCGCCCGATGAGGTCCGCCCAGCCGGCCTGAAGGATCAAACCCTGACCCATGTACAAGGCCTCAGCCCGAGCCCCGAGAGGACCCGCAACGGCGGGCAATCCCCAACCTGCCAACAGCCGTGCAGCCTGCACCGCGGGTTGATCCGACGGTGTTGAGGACCGAAGCGTGCGGCGCACGCTGGCGGTGGCGCGTACGCTCCGCAACGACCGAAGCGGGCCATGCCCAATCACGTGCAGGCGGTGAGGGGCCAGCGCCGTTGTGGCCGGGCGTGTGCGCGAGAGACGGCGGACCAAACGATGCATCGTGCCTCCGCGCAGCAACACGTGCGGCCCGTGACCGAGGTCCGCGTAACGTCCCGGCGTCGTGGTGGCCCGTCCCCCAAGCCGGTCGCGGGCTTCGAGCACGACGACCTTGTGACCTGAAGACGCCGCTTCGAGGGCAGCGGCCAATCCGGCGAGGCCGCCGCCCACCACGACCACCCGTCGCATGCCCCTCCCGCACGGAGGAACGGCATGGGCCTTGCGGAAGGGCAGGGGTGCTTTCTTGAGGTCCAGCACACATCGTAAATCATGGGAAAGGGTGGAAAGGTGCCTCACGACCGAGGCCACCTGTTGTGGACCTCAGCCGAGGGACCGTCCAACCGTTTGCTGGCCAGCATCGACCGCTGGGTCGGTGCGGTGCTGGCAGACGATGGTATCGACATGCCCCTGATGGGCCGTGGGGAAGCGGCGACGGCGGTCGTGCTCGCTCGCTCAGAAGGCTTGGTGGCTGGAACCGCAGCCGTGGATCACCTGCTCCAAATCTGGGCACCTGAAGTGCGCGTCTCGTGGAGCGCCAGCGATGGACGGCAGGTCGGGAATGGCGACGAAATCGGCCGCTTCACTGGGCCTTCGGATGTGGTGTTGTCCATCGAACGGTCGGTCCTCAACCTGCTCGGTCAGTTGTCCGGCATCGCCACATCGGCACGGACGTGGGCCACGGTGGCGCCCGGGCAAGTGGCGTGTACCCGGAAAACCGTGTACGGTTTGATGGACAAATGGGCGGTGCACCTGGGGGGTTGCCTGACCCACCGCCTCGACCGGCAAGACGCCTTGATGCTCAAGGAGAACGATCTGGTGAATTATGGAGAGGACGAGATCAGTCGGGTGCAGGCCGCGGTGGCGTCCTTGGAGCCCAACGAAGACCATGCCTTCATCGAAATCGAAACAACGAGTGCAAAGCAAGCGTTGACGGCTGCGTTAGCATGGAGCCAGCACCGGAGCACCATGGGCGATGTGCCCTTGGTCATCATGCTCGATAACCTTGGTCCGGAAACGTGCAAGGAGGTGGCCGCCGAGATGGAAGGGCTCGGTGTACGTGAGCACGTCGTGCTGGAAGCCAGCGGTGGCATCACCATCGAAGGGCTCAGTGAATGGAAGGAAAGCGGCATGGATGTGGTCAGCACTAGCGCGGTCAACCGTGGCGTTGCGCCATTGGACCTCACCATGCTCATGGACGGCGTGTGACGGGGGGCTTCACATGAACCCAATCGCCGCGGACCCAAGCCACCCAAGGTACGCTTCCTTGCTCCGTCGTCACCTTATCGAAGAGGCGGCAACTGAGGGCTTGCTTGCTGGAAGCGCGATGATCGCACACGGCCGTGGGGAAGCCTTCGACTATCTTCTCGGCGAGCGTACGACGGAGTCTGCGGCCATGGCCACGCGGGAGGCCTATGCGCGATTGCATGCAGCCAAGCACCCTGTCATCTCGGTCAACGGAAACACGGTGGCGCTGGCGGGCCGTGACCTTCTCCATCTGGCCGCTTCACTCGCTTGCCCTTTGGAGGTGAACATCTTCTATCGGACACAGGCAAGGATGGACGGACTGATCTCACGGCTTGAGGGCTGGTGCGAACAGGACGGCCTCGACGTGGAGGTGCTCGGTCGCCAAACGGACGGACGCATCGACGGGTTGGAAGGCCCTCGAGCGCAATGCGAAGCCGCAGGAATTGCCGCTGCTGATGTGGTGCTGGTGCCCTTGGAGGACGGTGATCGATGTGAAGCGTTGGTAGGGATGGGTAAAACCGTGCTCGTGGTCGACTTGAATCCACTTTCCCGTACGGCACGCACCGCTTCGGTCACGATTGTGGATGAGGTTGGTCGCGTGGCCAAAGCCTTGCGTCAGCATGCCGAAAGGTCAGAACATCCAACTCCGAACACAGCATGGGACAACGACGCCTGTTTGCAGGCCTCGTTGGACGGCATTGTTGCCCATCTGCAGGGCCTATTTTCTTGAGGCCTCAACGCTCTCGGAGGGCGTCACCTAGACGGCTGGCGATGCTGGCGCCCACGTCCGTGGTCGAGGCGGAGCCACCGAGGTCGTAGGTCAGCATCTTCCCGTTTCGAACGTGGTCGGCGATTGCGGTGCCGACGAGTTCGGCCACCTCGACAAGGTCGTCGTCAGCGTTGCGTCGTCCAAGCCAGTCGAGCATCATTTGTATGGAGGAGATGGATGCTATCGGATTCACGATCCCTTTTCCGGCGTGCTTGGGCGCAGAACCGTGCACCGGTTCAAACATCGCATGGTGATCGCCGATGTTGGCCGAGCCGGCCATGCCCATGCCGCCTTGGAGCACCGCGCCCAAATCCGTGGAGATGTCGCCGAACATGTTGCTTGAAACAACCACGTCGTAGTGTTCAGGGTTGCGAGTGATCCACTGCATGAACGCGTCGATGTACCCGTAATCACGCTCGATCTCGGGGTAGCCTTCACCCACGCCGTCAAAGGTGCGTCGGAAGAGCTGGCAGCCGCGCGTCACGTTGGATTTGTCCACGCAGGTGACGCGACTGACACCGTCTCCGGGAGCACCGCCACGGCGCGTCGCGATGTCAAAGCCCATGCGTGAAATGCGCTCAGAGCCGAATTTAGAGATGGGACGCGGGTCGTAGGCCACTTCACCTTCGAGACCGGGGAAGGTCATCTCAGGTGGCTCGTAAGGGTCACGACCTGCCGCCCTGTCGGCGCAACGGCGCAACAGGCTGTGGTAGAGCCCTTCCGTGTTCTCTCGAAGCACGACCATATCGACCATGTCGTGGTCCCACACCTGACGGAACGTTCCGTGCACCTTGTGCTTGACACCTTCGTAGAGTCGGATGGGACGGACATTGGCGTACAAGTCGAGTCCAGAACGCATGCCAAGGATGACGCCCCCACCGGCAAGGTCGCCGTTCTCAAGACGCGCTCCAGGCAAACCGATGGCTCCGAGGAAGATGGCGTCCGCCTCGTCCTTCACGCGGTCCCAGGCTCCTTCTTCCCATTCCAAACCGGTCTCTTTCCAGACCTGACCACCGCATGGGATTTCGTCGTACACGAACCCATGTGCGGTGTGTTCCATCACCGTATCCAAGATGCGGACGGCTTCTGGTGCGACCTCCCGGCCGACGCCATCTCCGGGGAGCACGGCAATGCGGTGGTCGCCCATGGCCGCGCCACGGAGACCCCCCTCTTGAACGGAACCCCTGTGGAGAACAGGCCACAAGTCACCGATTCCCATCCCTTGCTCGCACCATACTTCATAGTCCGCCACGAAGACTTGTCTTGACCATGACGACGGAGCGTGAAGGACCCAACCCCCTGCCCGCCGACGTCATGACCGGCGTTGTTGCACGGCTCATCGATACCATGGCTGGCGTCGACCCGGAGTGGAGCTTTCAGGCTTGGTTGGAAGAAGCGGCCGAGCAGCACCTTGATCTCGTGGAGGCCGATCTGAACCGTGAGCGTTTGCGACTGGAACAGCGCCTTCATCGCCTTGAAGCGGTGCAGCGGCGTATGTCTGACGAACAGGATGCTCAGACGGGCGTACAGCGCAACCTGTTCGATTGCTTTGAGCCGGTCGGCGATGCCGCATTCAGCGCGATCGGGCGACGGTCGTCAGAAGCCAAGGTCCAGGCTGAGCAGGACGAGGATGTCATTCACCCAGCCCGTTTGTACATCGATTTGCTTCCAGGTGAAGCAACCGACGACCCCCTGTTGGCCGTCTGCGCAAGCGCGATGCTCGGCGTGGTGGATGAAGCGTGCCGCGACAACGAAGGTGTGGCAACCCTGAGCCAGATCTTCGAGGGAATGCTCAATTTGGGCGTCTCCCCAGACGAGGTGGATGAAGCCCTTGACCACTTGCTGACCACTGAACTTTTGTTGGAGATCGACGATGATGTGTTCGTTCCTTGTGTCGGGTGAGTGGGCCGCGTGTCCATGACCCGTCGAGAGGCCGCTGAACGTTGGAAGTCTGCCGTCGAGGGCGAAGCCAAATTGCGGAGCAGAACCTCCCTCGGTATCGCCATCATCGTCATCATCTCAGGGTTGATTGGAAGCATCGAACTCCGTTACGGTATAGGTGCCGTCCTTCTTTTGGGGGTGCTGTTCCAATTTTCTTTGGAAAGAATGCGGGAAACGTTCCGTGTGGCCGCAGCGTCCAGCCGTCAACGGTTGGGATGGAAGGAGGAAGACATCTCCACGGAGGAATTGCTGGCTCGCCTCAACACCTTCCTCGAGCAGCGGTGAGGGCATGGCGGAACACACCCGTCGTCCTGTGGTGTTGGTTGTGCTCGCCCTGCTCAGCGTGTTGGCTGCGGGAGCGGTGGCTTGGCGGATACCAAACAGCGGAGGCCAAACCATCGGAACTTGGTTGAGTGCTTCGCTGGGCGTGGCTGGGTTGCTGCTTCTGTACGTGGCCTCATCCATGGTCAGGAGCGAGTTCGAGGACGAAGGACCAGCGCTCCAACCCTCGGACGGGCGTCGCGGTGCCGATGCCTCCGGCTGGACGTCGGGGCAGACGGATTCCGATCTCGGCGAGGGCCGACGACGTGACGCCATGGCATCTTCCGATGTGTACAAGGGACTCGAAGGGCCGCTCCGGCCTTCGGAACTCTTGCGGGCAGAAGCCGACGAACGCTACAACGAAGTCGCTGCTGCCCGTTGGGCCGCAAGCGAAGCGAACGATGCCGATCTCAAAGAGGCAGG
>PCBQ01000072.1 GCA_002731395.1 Methanobacteriota archaeon | reverse complement strand
TCGGTCAACCACGGGCCTTCTTCCACCAGCTTTTGGTGCCGACGCTGGATGGAACAGAACCGCTCGCCGAAGTGGATGGCCTTCTTTCCGTCGGCCAACACTTGGAATTCCACGTGCTGAGCACCCTGGATGTACTTCTCCACGAAGACGCGGTCGTCCCCAAAGGCAGACTTTGCACGGCTTTGGCACAAGCGGAGTGCGCCTTCGAATTCATCGGCAGCGTTCACGATCTGCATGCCGATGCCGCCACCACCAGCGGCTGCCTTGATGATGACAGGGTAGCCGATGTCCTCGGCGAGGGCCGCGGCAACGCTGGCTTCGCTGATGGGCTCGCTGCTCCCTTTCGCGGTCGGAAGCCCCGCCGCCTCCATGGCGGCCCGGGCCTCGATTTTGTCGCCAAGCAGGGTGATGACCTCCGCCGCTGGCCCGATGAACGTGATGCCCTCCTCTTCCAGACGATGAACGAAGGCGGCGTTCTCGGCCAGGAAACCGTATCCTGGGTGAACCGCATCGCACTGCAGGTCCTTGGCCGCTTGCACGACGGCTTCGATGTCGAGGTAGCTGTCAAGGGGATTGGTCCTGACAATCTCATGCGCCACGTCTGCAAGTCGAACGGGAAGCGACAAGCGGTCTTCGCGACCGTGGATGATGGCCGCTTCGATACCAAGGTCGCGTAGGGTTCGGAGGATGCGCAACGCAATCTCGCCGCGGTTGGCAATGAGCACCCGCTTGAAGGCCATGGGCCATGGGAGGAACATACCGTCTATGATGCACTCGGTCGCTGACCCGGAACCGCTGGGTCTGCAGCAGGCTCAGTAGACGTCGCGGAGGTAGCGCTTCTCGTCCTTCATCATCGTCTTCTCGATGAAATGGGTGGCGTCGGCTTCGGACATGCCGCCGTGTTCCATCGCGATCTCGATGAGCGCGCGGTGCACGTCTTTGGCCATGCGGGACTTGTCGCCACAGATGTAGAAGTATGCGCCGTTGTCGAACCATTCCCAGATTTCTGCGCCGTGCTCCTTGAGCCGGTGTTGGACGTAGATTTTCTCTTCCTGATCACGGGACCAAGCCGTCGTGAACCTGTAGAGGTCGCCGCTGTCCATCCAGCCTTCGATCTGCTCCTTGTAGTAGTACTCGGTGTGTTGAGATTGGTCGCCAAAGAACAGCCAGTTTCGGCCCTTCGACTTGTCGTGAACACGCTGTTCCATGAAGGCACGGAAGGGCGCGATGCCGGTGCCAGGTCCAACCATGATGATGTCAACATCACCGTCCTCGGGCAAAAGGAAGCTCTTCGTCGGGGACATGAACACGTTGATCGGTGCTCCGCTGGTGTCGATTTCATCGGCCATGTACAGCGTGCACAGGCCGCCACGCTTGCGTCCATGGTACTCGAAGCGAACGATACCGACGGTGAGTTCAACCAAGCCCGGGTGCGCGTCCGGCGACGACGAGATGCTGTAGAGGCGGGGCTTGACCTTCCCAGCGAGCGCGAGGAACTCCTCAGGGCTGTACTTGAGGCCAAATTCGCGCATGATGTCGACGTAGTCGCGCGTCCACAGGTAATCTGCAATGGATTCTTTGGAGGCGTTGATGGTCTCAGCACGGGAGCGGGGGTCTTCTCGTGGCTTGCCTGCGGCTGGGGTGTTGGGCTCCGGCCCGGACCGTTCGCGCTGGATGAAGGACAAACTGACGCGAAGCCCGCTTGGCTTGACGCGATTCAACAAATCGGACACGAAATTTGAACTCGCCATGTGGACTTCGAAATCCTTCTTTAGCGCCTCACGGAGCGTGCGCTCACCCGCGTGAGTGGTCACGGGATGCTCTGGGTCCCAGCCCTGCAATTCGATCATTTCGTCGACGATGTGAGGAGGATTCTCCGCGATGACACCAAGCGCATCTCCTGCTCTGTAGGTCAAGCCGGAGTCGCCGAGTTCGAAGGCGATGTGGCGTGTTTCTTTGCGAGAGCCTTCTCCGTTCAGGATGTAGTTGTCCACAATCTTTGACGGGTAGGGGTTCTTCAGCGACCACGTTTCGCTCATCTGACTCACCGACGCAAGCGTCAGTATAGCCTCGGAAAGGGTCCTTATCATCCTTGTCAAACGCCGTCATTGGCCTCGCCGATGGGTCCATGTGGGCTTCGTGTTGTCGCTCACCACATGGCCCAACGCGTCGACCTGCTTGGGACTGGAAACGCCTTCCTTCCAAGAGGGCGTCTCCACTCGATGGCGCTGTTGGACGGCCAACACCTCATCGATGCTTCACCTACGGCCCTCATCGCCCTGCGGCGTGTGGGTCGCTCGCCCGCCGACCTTCGCACGATATTGATCACCCACCTGCATGGAGACCACGTTTTCGGATTGCCGTTTTTGCTGTTGGAGAGGAAGTACATCTCTGATCGGACGGGAGATAATCCGTTGCGCATTGTGTGTGCGCCAGGGGCCTTCGAGCGTGTTCGCCACCTGTGCAACCTCGCTTATCCAGGTAGCCTAGACGGCCTCTTGGATGCAGTGGAGGTTGTGGAGGTCGCAGAAGGGAGGCTCGAAGGTGGGTGGTCGTATGCCCGCTTTGAGGTCCACCATGACGATGCTGTGGATCCGCACGGCTACCGTTTCGTGCACGACGATGGCGCGGAATGGCTGCATAGCGGTGACAGCGGACCGTGCGCCGCTCTCGAGTCGCATGTCGCACAAGTCAGCATGGCCGTCGTTGAGATGGGCGTTCCAGACTGGGTGGATACCGACCATCACCACACTCCGAAGGACGTCGTCGCTTTGGCCAACCGTCATCCTGAGGTCCGCTTTGTCGTCACCCACACCTTTGCCGACGATGAGGGGCCCGGGCCTGACATCGTCTCTGCTCCGATTCCGGACATGCCCGTCAACGTCCACCTGGCTCGCGACGGTGAGGCGTGGTCATGGACCGGTGAATGTTGGGTCGCTCACGTGAAAGATTCCAGCTGAAACTCTGCGAGAAAGGGCCCTCCAATTGGAGGCATATAAACCGCTGAAAGATAGAGTGATGCCGGTTTCATTTCCCTCCCGGTGGGCAGGCTTATGAGGGGGACTCGGACTCCGGCAAAACATGCTGTGCGTGGCCTCCGTGAAACTCGGGGGACGCGATATGGAGGGGTGGTTCCTGTGAATGGAAACATCTTCGACAAGGCCCTCGGGCGCGCCACGCTGTTCCGTAACAAGGAGCATCTCCGTCACAGCCACCAGCCCACCACCTTGCCCCACAGAGACAGAGAGATTGAGCAGCTTACGTTCAACCTCGTGGAGGCGCTCAACGGGCAAATTCCTTCCAACATGATCCTCTACGGTGTGACCGGTGCTGGAAAGACGGCCGTGACCTCATTTGTTTGCAATCAGCTCTTGGAAAAGGGGCGCCAAATTGACCGGGACGTCTTTTCCATCACGGTCAATTGCCGACAAATCGACACCCAGTACCGTGTTTTGACCCACCTCGGGAACTCCATGCTCGAAGCGCACGAGGTGGACGAGATTCCATTCACGGGGTGGCCCACCGACCGCGTGCTTGGCGAACTTGTCCGTCGCATGGAAAAACGAGCTGGCGTGTACATCATCGTGCTGGATGAAATTGATCACCTTGTTCGTAAAGCAGGAGACGACCTCCTCTACAACCTCACCAACCTCAACAGTTCACTGAAGTCGGCACGATGTTGCGTCATCGGCATCTCAAACGACCTCAAATTCACTGACTTCCTCGACCCTCGCGTACGGTCTCGACTTGGACAGCAAGACGTCGTGTTCAACCCCTACGATGCAGACCAACTTCGTGACATCCTTGTTCAGCGGTCATCAAGCGCCCTCCATCCTGAAGCCTTGGAGGATGGCGTCATCGGCCTCTGTGCGGCTCTTGCTGCGCAAGAGCACGGCGATGCCCGATGCGCCCTCGACCTCCTCCGCGTTTCAGCAGAAAAGGCCGAACATGAGGGCACGAGCACGGTGGCCATTCGCCATGTTCGCACGGCACAATCCCAAATCGAGGCAGATCAGATCACGCCAGTGGTTCGTTCGTTGCCCACACAACAGAAACTCGTGCTGTCCGCCGTGCTCCTGACCGAGCGCACAGGAGCCCGAGGTGTCCAGACCGGCGAGGTCTACGATGTGTACGACCAAGCGTGCCACCACGTGGGCAAAACTCCACTCACCGCCCGTCGTGTCTCCATGCTCATCTCAAACCTCGACATGCTCGGCCTGATCACGGCCCGAACCGTCAGCCGTGGTCGCTACGGACGAACCAAGGAAATCCACTCCAGTCTGCCCCCCAACGTCGATGCTGCGGCCATCATCCAATCATCTGAACCTGATTTGGAGCCGATTTTCACGTCGAAGTACCGTCATCAAAGCCGGCTTTGACCCGCATCACCGAATGCGACGCCGTTATAACAAGAAGGCAGGTGGCGAGCGACATGACCGAGACGCCCAGCGAAGGCCGCGGCCTCGTGCAAATGGTCATCGAACCGTCCTCCACGACCGCACGCTGGTTCGTCGGTCTTGGAGCTTGGGGTCTTCTTCTTGCCCTGCTCAATTTGATGGGCCTGGCCCACAAAGGATACCGCATCTCTTGGGCCGGCGTGCTTAGCATGGGTCGGCTGAACGAGGCCTTCGAGGCCCATGCCACCGCTCCCGCTTTCGTGGCGAGTGACGCGGTCTTCATCGTCATTTGTGGTGGGCTTGTCGCCATTGGCCTCCGAACCATCTCAAACGAAGACGGCAGCGTTGCTGGTTTCCTCCGTAGCCTTGTGGACAACTCCACCTGGCGCGCACTCGGCTCCGCCGAGAATGGGCTGAGCCACACCGTGGGCGCTTGGTGCCTCCTTGGTGGTCTCTTGTTCTACGTCGCTCGCGGAATCATGCACACCAACTGGTTTGACCCCGGTGTGTACGCGGTTAGCGCGGTTCTCGTCGCCTTCGGATTTGGCCTGCGCGCCCTTGCCATGAGCGAACCTGAAGGATGATCAACGGCGCCGATGCCCGTTCTGACCGGTGAGTGCATCCCATCCACCGAGCACCAATCCGCTCCAGAGTGCCCAGGACCAACTGAAAAGCAGCAGCCTTAGTGCGAATGCTTCACGAGAAAGGACCCATGTAAGGCGGTTTCGACGCCGCGCGTTGGCCATCACTTCCCGTGTGACAGCGCCCAGTGCGCTCACCCACATGGTTGCCTCCGAAAAGAGCACCATGCCCACCCATGCGATCAGCGTCGTTGCTGTGGTCGCTGCAAGGTCGGTCGGAAGTGCGACACCACCACCGGCTCCGTTCTGAGCCCACCAGAGGATTGCTGGACCGAGTGCAGCCATGAAGATCACGTAGGATGCCAGACGTAATGGCATCATCGCGAGAACGAGAAGCGGCGTACCAAGAAAGTCAAACCGCATTCCTTTCCGAGCACGGCGTGGCCACCGACGGACGATGCGAACGTGAGCCCGGGCGTCCCTCCGTCGCTTGGCTGCGAAACGCTGGCGGCCTTCCTCAGGGACATGGCGCACCATGGCGTCTGGCGTGTACACGATGGATCCTCCCTTCGCGACCATGTTCAGGCTGACTTCCATGTCCTCGGCATGGTACCAGGAAGGGTCGAAGCCACCGGCATCACGCAAAGCATCAGCTCTGAACATCGAACACGGTCCGTTGGCCAGGCTTGTCCGCCGAGGGCGGCTTCGGTACTTTCGTTCGATTTCGATGGAGCGCAGTCGAGAGACAAGGTCTCCTCCATCTTCGAAGACCGTACGTCCTGTGACGGCCATGACGTCTTCGTTTTCGAGGCCATCACGTGCGGCCATGAGCGCTTCAATCCAGTCGGGCATGGGCCTGACGTCGATGTCGGTGATGGCGATCCACGTTCCTTTTGCTGCTTGGGCGGCAGCGTTTCGACCAGCAGCTAAGCCTTCGGCGGGGCGGCGGATGACGCGCACAGGCACGTCACCGTTCGGGTCATGAAAGGCCTGCAGACGCTCACCGGACCCGTCGGTCGAGCCGTCGTCCACCGCCACGATCTCCAGCGGGCGCCACGTTTGCTTGAGCAAGGAGTGCATGCATCCATCGACCCAATCCACACCGTTACGCACGCAGACAGTGACCGTGACAAGCGGCGCATCTTCGTCCATCATCGCACCTCAAAGGCGCTAAGGATGGTCCTGCATCGCTCTTTCATGGAGAGGGTGGTGCGCTGTACCATCAAGCCCCAGCCCGGCATTCCGAACACGATGATTGTCCCCAGCGGTGCCAGCAAGTGAAGGTACAACGGAGCCATGTCTTCCTCGCCGTCCACGTTCATCACGCACGGGTCCTCGGCACGAAGGGCAAGATCGAGTTGCTCAAGCAGGTCCGGCGTCAGCACACCTGCAGGTGAGGAAGCGGCCATGTGGATTGGAAAGTGAGACGTATCAACGGCATCATGTTCGTCTAAAGCGACACGTTTCGTCTGGCCGTCGATGAGGGCAAGGTCTGGGACCGTATCGAGTTCGAGCATGACCCGTACGGTCACGTCTCCCACGGCGATGAGGGGCCCATCCAGCGAGGACAGGTCGTCCAAGACCGCAGCCATCGCCACTTCTGGATGCTCTTCTGGCCCTTTGTAGGGCGTTCCGGACGGTGTCTTCAGGTGGGCCTCTGCGTCTGGGCTCATCGCCATGACGTGGGTGCGCCACACTTCGCGGATCCATGCTTCACCGGTGACGTCCATGCGCCCGTTTCGGATGGCGGTCGACGAGAGGATATCCCCGGTTGCGCTCCTTCGGTGGGGCACTTCAATGAGCGTCAAGGGCGCCAGCCCTGCCTCGTTGCGTTTTCGGTTGATGGCTTCTCCACCTGTTCGCGTCTCGGGACTGACCACCAACGCATCAGCAGTGGCGTGTGTCGGCGCGGGGCCAAAAGCGTCCTCCAGCATGTGGAGGCTCCACCCCGATTCCCTCACGTTTCGCAACGTGGCTTCAACCGCCGCCATCCGGTCTTCCATCGGTTGAATGCGGTGGTCCTTGGTGAGGGCCATGCCGTCGGTGGTCACGTGCACCTCCAAGTGTGAGGCGGCTTGGAGGCCAGCACGCAGGAGGTCCTTATGCCCGTCATGCAGTCGATCGAAGGTTCCCCCAAGGAGGCACCGCGCGTGCCCTCCTCCGGAGGTCATGCATCAAGCGGCGCCGCTGAGCCCTTCATGGCATCGGCGGCAGATGGAGAAAAAGAGGGGGTCTGTCCCCCCGCACGAACGGCCCGCATCATCACCTCACAGCTCCGGGGCCTGACCCATGTGCAGGGGTTGTCTGTGCAATCGGTTGGTTGGCTCGGAGTCATCCGTTCGTCGTCCGAGGACCCATGTCCGATCACGGTACCGCTGTTGCTCCGCTGATCATCCCCGAGGGTCACAGCGGTCTTCGAAGCGGGCCACTGCCTTGGTATCGAACGTCATCGCCTGTTTGCACAGTGGCTCGGCCCGATGTTGCAGGTGTGGCGGGCGGCCGTCAGGTGATTCACCTATGAAGACGTCGCTCGCGCAGTGCCGCACCAACAGGGCCGTTTGGAGGGCCTAAACCGACGAACGTCGGCCATGTATGAGGTGGTGAAACCAACCAGCATGCCTCCGGATGAGTCCGTCCAACGGGGGTCGGGCGACCTTCCTGCGCTGCAATGACGCCCTCGGCGACATCGAAGAGGGCTGCTGTTCCCGGTGTTTCTTCGATCAAATGCACGTCAGAGAGGTCGCGGCCTTCGAAACTTATGGCTGGCGTTGGTGGGGCAAGCCCTGGTGGGCCATCGCTGTCCATGGCTGCGACGACCACTGGCCACACGATGTTGCATTCCGACAACCAGCGGCGCCCACGCGCTGAAGCAAGCAGGTTTGGAAGCCACTCCGGCAACCAGGGCGCCCACCACTGCGAGGGGAGGTCTTCGCACCTTCGTATGATGGTATCAATGCTGGGTGGTGCGCTTGGTATGCTAATCCAAGCGTGCCAAGTCATGAGAGGTGCGCTGGCGCCGTCCGCCATGATTGGATTCAGGACATCCCACACCTTCGGGAGAACGGCTGAGAAATGCATCGAATCCTTGGCCCACATGCTGACATCAGAGGCATCAGGAGCCTGTCCTTCGCGCAAGGTCAACAACCGCGCCGTGCTCGGAACAGGTTGACGTAAGGATGCATCAGGATGCGGGCGTGGTTGGTGTTCGTAACGACGTGCAAGTTCCAGCGCGTACGCTTCGCGTTCTTTTAATCGAGCTCGGTTCGCCGCCTCACTGAGCCATTCATCCGAGGCCGCGTGTGGGGTATGCAACCCCACCCATTCGTCCGGTATCCGCCCGCCGATGCGGCGCCAACGGCGTCCTCGTTCATCTTCGCTGGAGGCAATCCAAGCCGCCAACGGGTGTTCATGTTCCAAGGCGTCTGCGAGCTCATCGTCTCCATCAGGCCATGCCGCTAGTGCGCGTCGCACCTGCCTTTGTTTTGCGGTTGTGTTCCGCTCAATTGATTGAGCGAGGGCCGAAGTTTCTCCTTCCAACAACGCAGCAGCCGAGGACGGAATGGGTTGGTTCCACAACGTTGTTTGGTTGGCCGGCAGGTGTTGATCCCTTGTCAATCGGAGCCGTGTGACTTCGTTCAAGTGAACCCAGCGCTCGTCCTTTGTGTCCACAAGCCAAGTTCCCCGTTTGTGTTCGCGTAAACGCGCGTCGCCGGCAATCAAGAGGTGGCATCGTCCATCCGTAATAACGCGCCTGAGGAGTTTGCTGTGGGTGGCCCCAAGGGTCCATTCGCCTTGCACCGCATCCGTCGCATGTTCAAGCACCCACTCCCAGATGGCACGCGCCCCTTCCTCGTTGGTTCGTGCCAGCTCGTGGAAGGTGGTCTCGTGTTCGACCCACGTGCTCGGTCCAAAAGCGGCCAATGCTGCGTGAGCGACGGCGCTAGGGCGTCCACGACGATCGCCACGCAGGCGCTCAAGTAACCTCTGAGTCCGTCGGTCCAATTCCGTGCCCCGCAAACGCGGATGTCTGAGCCGCATCCACAGGCGGAGCAGAGATTCAGGCCGCTCCGCACCTGGGCTTGGACGTGATGACCGAAGAACAATGAGGCCTTCTTGCTCCATGAGGAGCGATTCTCGTCGCCATGCTTCGCCGAGTTGGCCAAGGATTGGTGTGGACGGTTTGCACGTCAGGTCCGTACCTCCGACCTTGCCGAGGTCCACTCGGCTTCGGTTCAGGGCCGCAGGGGGACTCTCACCTGGTGGTTCGGTCTCGAACCATGTCCCTGGTGGCATCGTCCATCGGTCCTGTCCGCTCATCACGCGCGCTCGAACCAAGGCCAGCCTCCGCCCATCTTGTGTCCACGTGCGGATGTCGCCCAGAGGCATCTCAGGTGGCGGGGCTTCACAAGGTTCCAACGTGTCGAGGTCGAACCATTGCGGAGCACTTCGTACAGCGCACCATGCGCCCCCCCGTGCGTTTCCACTGGAAGATAGGAGTGGAGCTCCCTCGACGCTCAAGCGGCGCGGAGGCAACCAAATCAGGTCAGATGGGATGCGTTCTCCGTAAGCAAGCACCACAAGAGGGCCGTCACGGGTCAACAGAACGTTGGTTCCCTCCGCGCGCGAGGCGCGTGTCGCATCCCGTAGGCGTTCAAGCGCGTCTTCTTGGAGGCGAAGCATCCCTTGTGGACTGAGATGGTGAGGGGCACCACGCACGCCTTCACGCTCATCGCGTGTGACGAGCCCCTGCTGCCGCAGGGTGCGGAGGGTGGAGGAGGTGTGGGACGTCGCAAGCCCCAACCGTGCCGCGAGAGCGGTCACGGTGGCAGGTCCATCGAGGAGTTCGTCGAGGATCCTCCGCTGGTACCCGCTGCGGATGCGTGAGGTCGCCATGTGTCTGCTCCAATCGCTGGGAATAGGGGGCAATTTATGAAGACAACCTCTGAATTCTTTTTTTGTTACATCAAGTTACATATTTCCAATGGAGAATCGAAATCCACCCGTTTTTTGAACGGATATGATTGCTTTCTGCCCTGAGATTACGTAGTTCTGTGTAACAATAAAACCACTTCAGTCGCTAATATGATATAGGCGTCCGCGTCCCTGTGACTCAAGGCCTCGGACGACCGGGGCCGTGGAGACTGAGAGTATGAAGACCGTCCGCATCCGAGAGAAAATCAAGAAGTTCCTAGGCGACCGCCCACGAAACACCGC
>PCBQ01000071.1 GCA_002731395.1 Methanobacteriota archaeon | reverse complement strand
CCGAGGCGCATGAATTCCGCCTCCACCATCCCCATGTCGAAGCGGCGAACGTTGTGGCCGACCAAGACCGCCCCCTCGATGGCGTCATGGAGCTCGTCAGCCACGTCACGAAACAGGGGCGCACCACGCACGTCGCCGTCGTAAATGCCGTGCACACGGCTGGATTCGATGGGGATTGGGCAACGAGGATCGACGAGGTGTTCGATGTGCATCGGTGTTCCGTCCACGTCGCTGCCCACCAGCGCAAATTGGACGATGCGCGAGCGTGAGGTGGAGATGCCTGTGGTTTCGGTGTCGAAGGCCAAGACCCGCTCTCCGGCGAGGGGGTCAACGGCCATGCCGGTGGTTTTGCTGGACCCTCCTTCAACCTCTCCGCTCACCGCAGGGTCCTTCCTCTCCGCCGAGATGAGCCATCATGCGCTGGTGGAAGCGGGCCGAGGCGTCCGAAGATGTGGAAGAGGAGGAAGACCCACTCGCTGGGCTTTCCCAAACCGATGCGGAGCAACTGGCAGCGGCACGGCTTGATGCGGTAGAGTCTGCCGGTGCCCTGCTTGACGGGCCGACGGTCGGGATGAAAGCCGAGGAGGCCGAAGACACGCCGACGCCAGAATATGACGTCGGTAAGGTGGAGGCTGATGCCCTGCTTGACGATGGGCCGCTTGAGCCAAGCATCGATCATTCCGAATTGAACGTGGTCGTGCATGAGGACGTGGCCGACCTTGCAGACCCGCTGGCCAGCGCACCCGTTGTGGGTGATGTGCCTGAAGAAATCGAGTTTGAGAACGACGATGCTTGAGCTTGGCTGGACCGCACGGTTCAGAAGGAAGGGGCATCCGTAACGTTTCATGACGGGAGGCGACGCATCCATGCGGCGGGCCGTCACCATGCTCGGTGTGCTCCTTGCAAGCCTCGCTCTGCCGGGTTGCATGGAAGCCCTCGACCTGACGGTCAACCCCAAGGCGGAGCTCGACGTCTATCCTGCTGTCATCCAAGAAGGCGAAATGGTCACCCTCGACGCCCGTGAATCGGATGCCGTTGAAGGCGTATTGACCGAATACATGTGGGACTTTGGGGATGGCACGACGGCCACGACGGTCATCGGCTTCACCTCGCACAGGTACACCGCGTTTGGCATCTACACCGTCTCGGTCACGGTGGTCAACGACCAAGGCGGGGAGGATGAGTCCTCATCGATGGTGACCGTGAATGGTGCACCGAACATCGTCCTTGACGTCCCTGCTGTCATCCGTTCAGGAGACACCGCCTTGCTCGATGCGAGCGCCTCTACGGACCCTGAAGGCGCGCCGCTGAGCTTTGTGTGGGATCTCAATCTCGCCGTGGACAGTGACGGCAACGGCCAACCCGAGGACGATGCGGATGCCATCACGCCTGATGTGCTGGTCCCCACCGAAACCAGCGGACTGATTCGTGGTCGGCTGACCGTCGAGGATACCGACGGTGGCGTGGTGACCGAAGACTTCGAACTGAACGTCACCGCGCGTCGCTTCTCGCTGACTTGGGTTGAGGAAACCGTCACGGTGTCGTGGGACGGCTATCTCGATCAGGGCGATCGTTGGGAAACCAACCACATTCCGGGCGAAGGCATGCGCGTGATGGCGTACGAAGCTCTCCTCGAATTGGAACAGGACGTCTTGGTGCCTGCGGACAACTTCACGTTGGTGCTTGAGGTCCCCGCCGACGGTTACACCAACAAGGCGCAGACCACCCCGGGGAACATCACTCAGAACACGCCAGCATCGGCTGAAATCAGCGACGACGGCCTCAATCCGATGCCAGAAGATGCGGTCTATGAGGGCAACTCGGCAAAGGAAGTGCTCTCTCGCGTGCTGAATCAGCCAGGTGCGCGGTTTGGTCAAGGGAATTGGACGTGGGCGATCATCGCCGATCAGTCTGACCCTGATGGCATCATCCCCGGTGCCCCAGATCCCGATCCAGGAAACGATTGGACCCTTGAAGTTCGCATTACTGTGCTTTCTCCCCGTCTGGTGGAGATCGCCTACGAATGAGTCCAACGCGATGCGGCGGACAAGGCTATGAAGGCCCGACTATTGGGCGAGACTGAGCGACATGGTCGGTCAAGTGGAGGTCAGCCGCGTCAGCATCCGCGATGGCCTTTCTGTGGACCTTACCGTGCAAATGGAGCACCCGCGCGACTACGATTTCCGCCCCTTACTCCACTTTGAGCACAACACGCTCTTGGTGAAGAGCCAGACCGATGGCAGCGTGATGGCCGAGGTCACCCTCGATCAAGAGCAAATCAATGCGATGATGGCTGACCGCTCAGCCACCTTGCGCGTAAAATTCAGCGTCACCGGCATGCATGGTCGCCTCAAGATTGTCCATCCCATCATCGCTGACGGAAAGGCGAAGAAGCTCGCGAACGCCAATTGGAAGACCACACTCCCCGTCCACATAGCGTGACGGGAGGTCCCACAGGACCGTTATAGCCGTGGACGGGCGATGTTCCGCCCATGCCTCGAAGGGTTGGAACAGGGAGCCAAAAGCAAGCGCGTCTGGAGCGATTGAAGCAGGAAGTTCTGCGTTTTGTCTTGGCCAATCCTGGATGTTCAGCACAGTCCATCGTGGCCGAGTTGGCCAACGACAAGGCCATGCGAAACCACGGCCTTACGCCTCGGAAAATTGGCTTCTTCATTCCACGTTACCTCGCGGACCGCGTCACGTGGTGGCAGGACCATGGGGCCGGGCGTCGGGTCTACGGTGAGATTGGACATGACGTGGTCCCGAAGCGTTGAGGACGCAACGCACATGTGGAGAGGGCCTCTGCTCATGGCATGGGCGAGGTCGGGGCATACTTCGACCTTGACGGGACATTGCTTGATGCATCGAGCGAAAAAACGCTCACCGCCACCCTGCTCCGTCGTCGGCCATGGCGTTTCCCCGTCGGCCTGGTGTCATGGAGCGTGCGGGCCTTGGTCAACCTGTTGAGGGGACGCGCGCCCTATGACGCCCTGCGAAACCGCGGGCACTTCACCGGAGCATCGTGGTCCACCCTGGAGCGACTTTCTGAAGAGTTGGTTGAGCAGAACCTCATGCGATGCGTGCCTCAAGAGGCGCTGAACCGGCTTGCATGGCACCGGGGTCAAGGCCACCGTTGCATCTTGGTGACCGCCACCGTCGCACCGATGGCTGAGGCCATGGGCAAGCAGCTGGGCATGGATGCGGTGTATGGCTGCGGGCCAACCGAGCGTTCTGGACGGCTCTCAGGATCCGAGAAGGGTTGGTCCGTGCCGCGGAGAAAAGGAAAGGTGCCTGTGGTGAGAGCGGATGCGGAAGCCAACGGGCATGATTTGACCCAGTGCTGGGCTTACGGCAACACCCATGCCGACAGTTGGTTCATGCGAGAGTGCGGGCATGCCATCGCCGTGAACCCAGAAGTGGCGTTGGTCAAGGAAGCGGAGGCGCGTGGTTGGGATCAGGTGCAGTGGCGCGTCGCCTGAGGCAAGACGTCCTCAACACATCGCATGGCGGCCCGTCCGCGATTCGAACACGGGTCTCATCCTCCGCAGGGATGAAGGATATCCAGACTACCCTAACAGGCCTCGCTCCGGCGACCTGCCGACCCGATATAAGCCCCACGGGTGCGGTTCTCGACGAGGGTTCATGGCTCAGGGCCGAAAGCGCGGCCCATGGCGGTCACCGTCAGGCGTCGCGTCGATTTCCCAATGATTGACATGGCGAGCATCACGTACTACCCTCGCATCTACGACCTCGCGCATCGTTGCTTCGAGGAGGCGTGGGTCCTCATGTGTAACGTCGAGTACGCCACGGTGCTGATGGAACGTAACCTTGGCTTCCCTGTGGTGAACGTTCAATCCACCTTCCACGGCCCGCTCCGATATGGCCGGACAGCGGTCATGACAATGTGGATCGAGTCTGTTGGAACCACCAGCGTGGTGTGGCAATACCGTCTCAACGACGACCTTGGCGAGCAGGTGTGGAGTTCCCGGCAGGTCACCGTCGGCGTGGACATGCAGACCATGGAACCACGTCCCGTCCCCGATGATCTGCGTGAAGGATTGCTGGCCTGTGGGCCGCCCGAGGAGGCATGAACATGACCATGGATCCCTGGGCCATCGACCCTCGCCCCGACCGCCGTGGGCCCCGCTCCATCGCCGTTCTTCTTGTCATCGGGGCCGTGCTCCTCGGTCTTGCTGGGCTCGATGCGCTTCAGCATGGTGCGCTGGAGGACCTGCCCGATGGGCAAGTTGAGATGACCATCGAGACGCCGAACCTCAACGACGAGGTCGAAGTCACTCCTGAACAATACCAGGCTTTCCACGATGAGGCCCGCGAAAGCGGCGCCTATGCATGGCGCGGTTGGTCCCTTGTGGTTGGCATGTCGCTGGTCGGCGTAGGCAGCCTTGGCCTCTTTGCCCTGAAACCTTGGGGGCCGCGCTTGGCGAGCTTTGGCGCCATCGTGGCTTTGGTTGGAGGCAGTGTTGGTGGTTTCCGATTTCAGGCCGCCGCTGAAGCGACCATGGAAGGGATGCTCGTGGAGACGCAAACCTACCTCGCCTTGGCGTGCAGCGTGATGACTGGGTTGTGCCTTGCCATGGCCGCTCTGCCGTTGTTCAATCACCGAGCGCGGTTGGCGCTGTTTTCCGAGGAAGAGTGATCAGGCATCGTCGGGTTTTGGCCACTTTTTCTTCAAGGCCTTCTCCAACTTCTCATCCAGCGTTGCGTTCCACCAATCGCTGCCTTGCCAAATGGCGTACTTTCCTCGGATGCCGCGCAAATCTGCCCCAGCGAGTTTGCAGTTCCGGAAATTGGAGAGGTTCATCCTCGCTTTGCGCAGGTCTGCTCCACGCAAGTCCGCCCCATCGAAGGCGCTTTTCATCAGATCCGCCTCGACCATGGACGCTCGGCGAAAATCACACTCGGTGAAGTCGGCTTCCGTCAAATCAGCGCCATCAAGGATGGCCCGTCGGAAGGTAGAGCCGCGGTGTCGACCGCCTCGCAACAATGCGTTGGTCTTGTTCTGAAAAGACCAATCAAGGACTTCGGCTTCTTCACTCGGACCGTCCCTGGGGTCGTCCCCAGACGCGGACATGACCATGAGCGAACCTCACATGGTGCGTTCATCAAGGTGACGTCGCCCCGCGGGGGTGAGCACCACGAAGCGGTTCTTTCCTGCACCGCTTTCGGGGATTTCGAGCAAACCGCGCTCACGCAACCGGTTCAAGTACAGCGAGAGGTTTCCTGGCGCCTCAAGGCCGGCGTCTTCGAAGAGTTGTGCCACAACACGAGGTGGGGAGTCGTGCACACCTTCGACGTCACGGAGGTAGTGAATCGCCGCGAGCACCATATCGGGCTTGCGCTCAAGGCCAGCACCGGCCACGAGGTGGTGGAAGGCCGCACCGCGCTCGGGCAATTCAGCACTACCGATGGTCTTCGCCGCTGCTTCAACGGCGGCTTCTCGTGCCATGCGCAGTCGGTCCAAAACAGAGGACCATGCGCCCTCTTCTTGGAGTTCTGCAATTCGTTCTTCAACTTGGTTTGTGGTCCCGGTGATCTTCACTTCGATGTCGCCAGCGAGGATACGGACAACTGCTTCAGTCATGTCCTGTTCTCAATTGCTTGCATAGTTAAGCATTGGCGGTCGCCCGTAGCCTCACAAGAAGGGGAAACCGCACCCCCCGCTCATGCCAAGATGCGATAGGAAAATGAAGGCCGGGGGACCCAAGACGTCCATGCCCCGACAAGGCCGCGTCCGAGCCCGAGCCTCCTTGCTGGTGCTTTTGATGCTGATTTCCTTGTCACCGATGCCGCAAACCAGCGCCGGCGGCGGTACTGGAACCCTCACTTCATTTGAGACCGGGATGATCAACGAAGACATCGATCTCCTCGGTGGAGCCAGCAACGCATCGCTTGGCCTTTCCATCCCACGCGACGTGACCATGAATGGCTTGAGTCTCGTGGTCGACGTGGATGATGCCCTTGACACGCCTGGGCAAGTGTGGTTGGACATCGACGAAGACGGCGTCAAGGAGTGGGCTTTCGAAGGGCAAGGTTACGGTGCGCTTGGCCATCAGTCGGTGTTTGTCCATGGCGGTTCCTCTGATCATCTTGCCACCACAGCGAACGTGAGCGCTGCTTCGGTGAGCAGTGACATCCTCCTGCCGGAGAACGCAGCCGTTGGTGCCGCAGCGGTGAGCCTGAGCTTCATTCCGAACGTGAGCACCTCCTTCCAGGCCATTGGCGACTTTGTGGACATGAAGGCAGGCGACATGGACGGTGACGGCAGCGACGAGATTGTGGTGCTTTCCGACAACAACGCGACCACAGGAAACGGCACGGCTTTCGCTGTGCTGGATTACAACCTGACGACACGTCAACTGGTGATGTCCAATTGGACGGGCACGTGCGACGACAGCCAAAACTTCGAGCTTGGCGATTTCAACAACGACAGCCGACAAGACGTGTTCACGTGGGCGGAGCTCGAAGTGGACGCGTGCTTGCACCTCTCCAACACCACAGCGGTCAATTCCAGCAGCCCCCTCGCCCACCTGCAGTGGAACGCGACGCTCAACGTCACCATGGACGATCGGCTGAAGAAAGCCGCCGTGGGGGATTTTACCAACGATGGGTACGCAGACATTCTCTCGATTCACGGCCAGGGTGGCACACAAGGCATCTTTGTGCTCAATCCTTTTTCGCCTGTCGGAGACCAGTTTCTGACCAAATCCACCGAGTACATTTACCGAAACGGGACCTTCAATGCCGCCAATTTGCAGGACATTTACGTTGGCGCCATGAGCAATCAAAACACCGATGTGACGGCCATCGTCGTGCATCGTGGCTCCAACTGGTGGAGCAGTTACCAAGCTTGGGAGTTGAAATGGGACGGTCGATTTGTCGAACAGGCCCAAGGCCCGGATCGGTTCAGCGACCTTCGCGGAGGCATGCTCCCCGTGGACCTTGACGGCGACGGTGACACCGACTTCGTCTCAGGAGCTGGGAACCTTGAGCACGTGGTCGCGATCAACAACGGAAACACGTGGGAGGTCAGCGAGCACACCGACTACGATCCGTTCACCCTGACCAACGCGAGCTTTGGTGACCACGACGGCGACGGCGTGCCTTCGTTGTTCATGGTGGAATCAGGCTCCAGCGACGGAAATGCGGCCACGTTGGAAGGCAACCTAACGCATCGACCCTCAAACGGAAGCGGGTTGGATCTGGCGTCGCCGGTCAAGCTTAGCCCATGGAGCATACCGCTGGACATCATCTTCGCGGACCTTGACGGCGACGGTCACCAAGAACAGGTGGTGGCTGCGGGCGAGAACCAGGCTGGCATCTTCGTTGGAGGTTGGCACAGCATCGGGCTCGACGTCGAGGGCGATGGAACGAACGAAATCAGCACTTCTGGCTATGGCGGTACCGCCAACACCACCCATCACGGCGTGCTCTCCGTCAGCGACACGGTGGGCGCCATCAAGACCGCCCTTGCTGGTCATGTGATGGCCCTTTCGACCAGCACGGACGGGTTTGGTGTGACCATGGCCCATCTGAATTTCACGCTCGAGGCCACCGCTGATGGGATGCTCAACACCACCTTGATCGACATCGCCTACGATGCACGTCTCAGCATTGAAAACAACCCAAGCGTGGTGGGGAACCTCTCCAACCTTGTCAACCAAAAGATGCAACTCGGAACGGGCAGTTTCCGGATTCCCCTTCCCTTCAACAGCACCGAGGCCGGCGTGCTCAGGCTGACCGATGTCGTCGGACCTTACCTTGACGGGGCGCCAAACATCGCGCGGCCTCCAGCCCCTGAATTATCGCTGACAGGGTTAACGCCCAGCATGGTGGAATTGACCTGGCAGGACGTTAACGAGTTCGGTGAAGGGCTGCTTGGTTTCGACGTGTATCGCGTGCCAAACGGCTCCGCCATCGACCTTTCCACACCTTACGGTGACGCAGGCCTCAACATGACCGTGGACATGAACGTGAATTACGGTGACGTGTACGATTACGCGGTTCGCTCACGGCACGTCTTCGGTTTGCGCAGCAACCTCTCTGACGTGCTGACGGTCGAAGTGCCCTATCCCGCACCCCCGCCGGCGGTCACCAACCTCACGGCCGCAGACGTTGAAGGAGATCAAGGCGGTCACCTGTCGGTGTGGTGGGACGACGCCACCACGACGGCCCAATCCTTCCAGATTTTCGTCAGGGCGCAACCGTTCAATTCGACCGCAGGCCTGACACCTGTCGTCAACGTGGACACTGGCAGCTCAACACCGGTGACGGTAAACATGTCATCGGCCTTCAGTGATGCATCTTCGACGGTAACCCCTTCCGCCTCGTTGACTGACGGTACGGCGTACCATGTCGGTGTTTTGGCCATCGATGAGCACGGCAACACGAGCACGCTGGTGACCACCGGCCCAGTCCTGCCACGCAACGACAGCCTTCGAGACACAAACGTCTCATTGGTTTTGGAAGGGGACGCGACCGCCGGAGGCGTGCGGCTGATTCCTCTTGACGCCCCTCTCAAAGCAACCGTTGAGGTTACGGCCAACGGCGAGGCGTTGAACGAAGCCTCGGCCTGGCTCCGTATCGAACATCCAGCCAGTGGTTTCTCCCGCAACATCACGGGAAGCACAGATGCAAACGGCCACTTCATCGGGCTCGAAGAAACGAGCCTGATGGCGTGGGACACTCAGATGGCGCAAAACGTCGGTGAGTTAACCCTCGTCTACGGCGTTGTCGGCATGAGCAACGATCCGTCGCGCCAGCCGTGGGGCGGCGTGGCCCAGAGCACGCTCGGGTACGGTACCGTCCAGGTCGGTGTGGATGCCCCCACCATCGTGCAAGTCACGGATGACGCGACGTGGTCCATTGCGCTCACCGTCGAGGAAACCTTGGTCGAACAACTTGGGGCCGCACCCCTGCTCTCGATGTCGTACACCGTGTTGGGAGCGGATGGCACTGAACTGGGCACGGGGTCGTTGACACCAACCGGCGGGACGTACCTGCTTGAATCGACCTCCACCGAAGCCGTCACGGTTCGTTTTTCGTTGGACAACAGCGCTCAGCCCTGGGTCATCGTCCCTGCCGTTCATGAGGTGACCCTCGAGCGAAGCACGGACAATGGAGGGCCTGATTCAGGGAATCAATCGACAGGAGGCGGTGGCACCGATGATCCGGTCGAGGTGACCGACCTTCTTGCTCTGCAGGTCAGCGACTGCACCACGCGCTCCTTCCCACGAGACGTGATCGTCGAACAAAACACCCAGTGCACCCTGCGCAATCCGAACGCGTTCTCGGTCACGGTGTCCTTTGATGCCAGCGCAGAAACACTCGGCATCATGCGTTTTGACCTCATGCAAGGCGATGGAGACATCGCTGCAAACGGCGAACAGCAGGTCGTCTGGAAGATGACGACACTGCGTGATCTGACCGATGAGGACGAAACGGTCTTTGCGGCGTCGACCACCTACACCCTCACCACAGCCTCGAATGCTACCCTCAGTTATCAGGGCACCATCGCCCTCGAATGGACGCTGGAAGAACGCACAGAAGACGCCAACAAGAACCAGGCTTCGTCAGGCTCCAACGGACTCATCCTTGGATTGGGGGCCGTGGCGATCGTCGCTGGCCTCGTGGTGGCCGTGGTTGTGCTGCGGCGACCGGAGGATGACGAGGACTTCACTGAGGACGATTTGGATGACTTCCAATATGGATCAGTCAGTCCTCGTGATGACGCCGTCGACTTGACCACCACCACCAGCTTGTCGGAGCTGAAGGCCACTGGAGCAACCGTTGAGGACGTGCAGCCGGAAGTCAAGGAACGCCCAAGCGATGCCCTCATCTCCGAGGTTTCGGGCGAGGAACCTGACCACACCGAAGAGGAAGAAGTGGACGCTGAACAAGGATCCTCGGACGACGGCATCAACGTTGACGAGTTCGGTACGGAGTGGTACGAGGACGAAGTCGGAACGTGGTGGTACAGGGAAGCCGGTCAAGAGGATTGGTCTGAATACAACGAGTGAGTGGAGCGAGGATTCTTGACCGAGGCGCTGGCCGTCAAAGCGAGGTGATGACGTGGAGACGCCGTTCAAACCCTATGCATTGGTGCTGAACAAGGGTGCTGACCCGCGTACTGGCGGCATTGCCATTTGTGGATTCTCAAGTTCCGGCATGGTGGGTGTCATCGCCGCCTCTCACGTCATCAGCGCCCTTGGCTTGGAGCAGCAGGGAACGGTGTTGAACGCCGAATTCCCCGCGGTTGCCTTGATTCAAAACGAGGTCCCGAAACATCCAGTCCGTGTGTACCAAGGTGAAGGCATCGGCGTGTTCACGGCAGAAATTCAGTTTGATGACGACAAGGACATCGCGCTCGCCACGACGGTGCTCGAGTGGTTTTCGAAAGGCGGGTTCGACCAACTGATCATCGTTGACGGTCTGTTGAGGCCAGACAAAGATTTCGAAGGCGGTGATTTGTACGGCGTTGGGAGCTCCGACGCCATGCGAAACGCCCTGAAATCCGCAGGCATCGAGCCCATCCGTCAAGGCGTGGTATCGGGCATCACTGGCTTCCTGCTCGGAGAAGGCGATCGACTCGGCATGGACATCATCGCCTTGCTCGCTGAAGCCCACCCGATGTATCCTGATGCACGGGCCGCCGCCATCGCGGTGGAAGCCATTTCTGATTTAACCGGGCTCGACCTTCCGCTCAGCGATTTGTTGGAGAACGCGCGAACCATTGAAGACAGCGTCCGTGAGATGATTGAGCGGGCAAAATCCGTGTTGCCGGACCCGATTGGCCCAGGCCATCAGCTCGGGTCTGGCGATGAACCGGGCCTTGATCCGTCCGTGATGTAAACGTCACATCTGCTGCGCGGTCTGGACCACGGCATCGAAAGGCGCATCGGTCACGATGAACGGATTGAGATCAGGTGCCCTGGCGGCTGCATGACCTGCTGCATGCAGGGCATCAATGAGATGCTGCAGCCGAGGCGTGCGCCCTGTACCGGTCCATCTTGGGAGATCATCGAGGTTCAGCAAGGTCGTCGCATGACCGTCCATGGCCATGATGCCCGCGGCTTCTGCGATGTGTCGGACCCCTCGTTTGGTCTCACGCGCGGCGTGTTCTTCATCGTCGTCACCCCACACCAAACCCTGATTCCGCCAGCCTTCCACCATGCCAGCCTTAGGGCGCACCAGCGCAAGCGCTCGTGCTTCGGTCATTCGACCGGCGATGCCCGCATGCCAAAGAGGGCCGGTCCACATCGGGCCGCTGCCGCGTTCTGTTTCCTCAGGCGTTGGGTGTTGAACGAAGCGATAGGGCACGTCGTGTTCTCGAATGCGCCATCCGATGCGGTCGTGCACAGCACTCGCACCGTTTTTTGAGGTGCGGACCATCACCGAAACCCGGACGTGGTGGCCGTCGAAAAGGGCCATGAGGGGTGTGATTTCCCGGTCTTGCCGCGCGGCTGCCAAGGCCACGTTGGCAAGCAACACACGCACCGCGTCGTCGTGTGCGTAGTGGTCCACCATGCCGTGGAATCCGTACCGACGGCGCCCGCTTGCTGCGCTCGAACCGGTCAGGGCCGCCGTGTCGGTGGCGGTGACTTCGAGCACGCCACGCCGAGCCATGCCCTGCAGGGCAGCATCGAGGAAAGGCATGGGTGAACCAAAGGGGTCGAGATCGACCCACTGCCAACCGCCTCGAAGCAAGGCGACGCGCGCATCTTCCTGCGTGAAATGCACACCTTCGACCTCGCGTGGTTTCACCGCCCGTTGGCGGTGTTCGGGTCGGGAGGCGGTCGGTCGTCCGCTTGGATGGGCCTCGAATGAGGCCATGGCCCAATCGAGGGCATGCGCGTCCAGATCGTTTCCCGTCAACACCACGCGTCCAATGTGATGTTCAGGCAGCTCTTGGCGCCAACGGCGGATGCGAACGCCGGTGGAGCACAAGGCGTCCAAAACCCGGATGGGTGCACCTTGTGGCACCAACCAGTCGTGTTCGAGCGCATCGGCCAGCAGCATCACAGAACGCGTTCTGGCCGGCGCCATGGCGGGGTTGAGGAAACCCGGCCCGATGCGCTTGGCTGGCCCTCGAGGGCGAGCTTCTGGCCTCGGTTGTTCGGCCGGGAGATGAACCAGCGTGGCTCCCTCCAACCAGAGGTTGCCCGGCCAGCCCCCAGGCGTTTGCATGTTGGAGCGCGGACGTCCATCCTTCATGGTCCATGCGGACGCGTTTCAGGGGCGCCACTCGGTTTGGTTGAGGTGGGGCTTGTACTCCAGAGGGTTTGACGTCTCTTCCATCCGATCGAGCAACCAATACACCCAGTGATTCATGCCCAACCCGTTTTCTTCGGTGAGCGAACTGGCTTCGTGGTGGATGTAAGCGTTCTCAACCAACTGCATGACGTGCCGCAATCCTGGACCGATCAACGGAAGATAGCCACGGTAAAACGACGCCACAATATCGAACGAAAGGTTCCGGTGGAACGTCATGACGGCGTGGTTGGCCATCAGCACGATGACGGCGTTGATGGCGTCCTTG
>PCBQ01000070.1 GCA_002731395.1 Methanobacteriota archaeon | reverse complement strand
CGGTGAAACATATGTCAGCACCCCTGAGGGGCAGGTGCTTTGGCAGGAATGGGAAGGTAACGTTTGGTTTTGGAGCCAGCCTTTCGGTGAATACCCCATTCAAACCGATCTTATCTGGGCGGACGGGTCCTCCGTAGGGGTCAACATTGTCTTGGCCTGCACAGCGCTGCAATCCATGATCGTCTTCGTTGGGGCCATCGCCGTGTTGGACATGCCATGGAAGCGTCGCGTGCGCGCTCTTCTGCTCACGCTGCCGTTGATTCACGTGCTCAACATCTTCCGTAATGCAGGCATTGTCTGGCTGCATGCCATCCATGGGTCCGTCGATGTCTTTGGCATTCGGATGTTCGAATTTGCCCACACCTATGCGGCTCGTGCTGTGGCCCTTTTGGCCATGTACGGTCTTGCTCTGGTGATGTTCAGGTTGTTGCCGGAACTTCACGCCCACGTCCTGCGTTTGATGCGGCCAATCCAACTGGCCTTGAGGCCAAAGAGCACCTAGCGACGTTGTGGAACCGAGGAATCAACGCCATTCGAGCGGCTCACCCGGGAGTGCATCGTCAAGCGGTGGCGGCAGGTCGGTCATACCAGGGACCTGAGGCGCAGGATCCAACGTATTGCTGCTCGCTGTGGGCGGAGTAGGGTCGTACGCCATCGGTGCATCGTGAGCCATCGTTGCGGGTTCGAAGAGGTCAGGCATGCGCTTTTCATCGCCAAGGTCAGCCCAAGGATCGACGGGTTGTGCCCCACCGGGACCACGACGAAGCATGGTCAGGAGCATGACGATGATCAGCACAAGGACCGCAACGGCTGCACCGTAGGTCACCAAACTGTCGTTGACCCCCGAAACGAGATCTGCGTTATCGCCAACTCCGTCACCGTCCGAATCGAGGCTCTCGTCGGGGTCTTCGGGGAAGGCATCAACATCGTTTGCAACGCCGTCACCGTCGAGGTCGAGGGGGTCGTAAGTGGTGGAACAGGCCAGCGTATGACGCTCCGCTTCACGATCGTCAATGTCACCGTCCCCGTCACGGTCGATGGCTGCGAGGTCAATTTCGTTCAGGTACTCGACGGATTCCATATCTTCGACGGTGTATGCATCCATCTCGTCTGCCTGTTCCCAAATGTAGAGGAATTCTTGTGCGCAAGAGCACAAATCGGCTTCAAGTTCGGCCATTTGGAGGCGCGCGTCTTGATTGCGATCCAGGTCTTCACCGGGTGTACCTGTGTCGGGATGAGGCCAGTGCTCGTCGAGGCTGACCAGACCGTCTCGGTCGGCATCAAGTTCAGTGAACCATTCAACGGTGCGCTCTTCGCAGCCTTCGGGGTCGAAGGGCCCGTCGTTGTCCACGTCGTCATCATCTTCGACGGGCGGTAAGTCGACCTCAACCCATGTGGCCATGATCCCAAATGCGCTGACGTCTTCCGTCACCTCAACGGTCACATCAAAGCGTCCGTTAGCGGCGGTGTCCACGTACCAGAACCAATTGACGCCATCGCCTTGGACCCACGTTGCTTCCCCCCATTGTCGCCCACGTGGCCTTTCTTCGAAGACAAGTTCCCAGTCGTAGGGCTCCGCCTCACCCTCGAGTTCGATCTCGCCACCTTCGCCCCATGTCGTGACCTCGAGCGGTGAGGCAGGCTCCTCAAGGACGCCAAAGAATTCGAGAACAGTGCCCTCTTCTGCTTCGATGCCCACGATGGCCTCGCCGTTGAACAGTTCAATGGGCTCGCCGTCCCAGTCCCACACGAAACGCTCGGCAAATTCTGCAAGGATGGTGGTTCCGCTGAAAACGCGGTCGGTGTGGACGAGGATCATCCACGTTCCCGGCGTGGGGTCATTGAAGGCCACCAAGTCGTTCGAACCGGGCGACGTGCTTCGATGGTCGTACACCGTTTCACTCGGAGTGGAGGCGTATGCAAGATGGAGGTCAGCTTCTCCGACGCCGTCGTCCAAACTCACCTCCAGCCGTTCAGTGCCTTCAGGAACTTCGATCGAGAAGTATTGGCTGAGGCCGTCATAGCCTGAGAAGGGGCCGTACGGGATGCCTTCGGTCAAGGCAATGGCGTCAGAAGCCTCGCCGTTGCTGGGCATCGGCGTCAGGTCGGCCACGATGCTGAAGTCGGAGGCCCGGCCCCATGTGAACGCCGTGACGTAGTAGGTGCCTGGTTCGACGTCGTAGAGGTGAACCTCCTCCTCGTTTCCTGGTCCACTGGACCAATCCTCGTAGGCATCGGGATCAATCCCGTCTTCCTCGAAGAAGCCGGGCGCGCCGATGATGTCCCATTCGTCCCACTCACTCCATTGCCCGAAAGGATCCGGTGGCCCTCCGTATGATATGGCGAGTTGGACGTTACCGTCACCGCCATAGGTTTCCACAGCAAGGTCGGCGAGTGGCTCTGTAACGTTGACGTAGTATTGGATGGTGTCGCCAAATTCACTGCCTCGCTGACTTTGAAGCTCTTGGTCGGCGATTGGTATGCCGTGCTTGAGCTCAATCATGTCTTCAAGGGTAGGTGGGGCTTCTGCTACGTCCCAGTCCACCCAGAGGCTGAATTCGTCCAGGTCGGCTTCTGCATTGAGCGCAAACCAGTGGACGCCTGAATCAGGCCAACTGTAAGAGGAAAAGACACCGCCCCAGCCCCAGTTTTGGACTTCATCCATGTGCGACCATGCTGATGGCACGCGGTCCACGTCGTGATACAGGCTGAATTCTGCATCACCTTCCTCCTTGCCTTCGCCCGACGACCATGCGAAGGCTTGGACCGTCAATGAACGGGTGAAATCAGGAAGTTCGGCAAAGAAAAGCAGCGTGTCACCGGCACTGATGTCCTCAATGGCAAGTTCGTCACCGTTTTCCAGCTCCAAGGCTTGAGCCACGATTGATCCGTCGGGCATCACCCAAGCTGCGCCATGAATCGTGCCGTCACGGTCTGCTTGGTCCGTGGTTAGGTCTCCCTCTCCTTCGCCAAAGGTCCAAGCCGACAGGGGATTGTCGGTGGTGTTGAGGCTGACGTTCCCGCTCCCAGACGTGACGCGGAGGTCAGATGAACTGATGCTCACGTGATCGATCATCCCTTCGAAGTGGTACCGGTCTGCCCCGGCTCCATGGCGTCCAATCACCAGATTTTCGCATGCGAGGCCTGCGTCATAACAGTCGTTGGAACCAAAGTCGCCTGCGGGGATTTCGGCTTGTGTGGCGTCGAATGAGCCAATGGCCTCACCGTTCAGGAAGAAGGTGCCTCCCGTCGTTGTGTTCACGGCCACGGCCACGGTCGACCAGGCATCCTCCTCTAACGTGATGTTGGCATCGCTCAAGGCGTTCTTGGAGAGACTGTATTCTGAAGAATACCCCAAACGCCCTTCATCCAGGTACAGGCCATACCCGTGGTCGCCGTACATCACCACGGTGTGGATGCCATCGAGATCCGTTGGGTGGATGCGCGCTTCGATGGTCAGTTCACCCGTCGTGGATGGGGCACGCAAGGTGGTGTCATCGGCTGTGCTGATGTGGTCATCTTCACCGTCAAAGCGCAACGCGAAATCTGCACCTGGGCCAAGTTCCACCACCCCGTAAACTGGGAAATACTGCGGGTCGTTTTCCAAATCATTCCAATCTCCCGGTTGGATGGAACCCATGTTTGGGCCCGTAATGTGGACGTAATCCTCCTCATCGGTCATGCTTGGTTGATCCGCGCCCCACTGACGGTGAATGTAGGGTGTGCCGTCGTGCCAACGGAACACGCCCTCCTCGGCCGCGTCGTTCAAGCCGGTCCACAAGTGACGCGTGATGTTCCCGTCGTTGCCCCACGTTTCGTGCAGCCACGTGTTCTCAGCTTCGTCGTCCACGGTGACCAGGAAGCCGTCGAGGCCGCGAGCGGCCTGCGCGGCTTCAGTCCACGACGATGCGGAGAGCAGGTGGTAGGTGTGGTTGTTTGCAGGGTTGACTTTGGTGTCCAAGACCTCAACGTCCAACGCCGATTCCGCGCCAGCGCTTGGGGTCAAGGTGGCGAGGGTGGTGGAGAGCACCAAGAGGGCCACGAGGGCAAGCGCTCGGGAGCGTCCATCTTGCATGCTGGGAAGAGGCCCTCCCTTCTTCAAAACCTGTTGGTGAAATGCTGCGACGCTCAAGAGCTGCTCAATCGTCTTCCACCGATCCTGATCTCGGACGTGAGCGGCATCTGATGTTCCCATGCAAACTCCTTGACGATGCGCCATGCGTCCTCTTTTCCTTCGAAGTCCGTGACCTCGATGATCCGATTTCTTGTGTTGGCCTTGAACGCAGCAGCTGGTTCGCCGTTCTTGAACACCAGATAGGCGCTCCCAAAACCGAATCTTTCCTTGAGCGTTCCAGCAAAGTAGGGCGCGATGGGATCCGAGGGTGGCAGCACAAAATCACGCATGGGCTGGAGGTCCTTGGCTTCAGCGAGGAGGTCCTTTCTTCCCCAACAGACCTCGTGCAGGTCATCGATGAGAAAGCCCTTGATCAGGGTTTCATCTTCTTCAAATTCGGTGAGGATGGCCTTGACTTCCTCGGGTTTGAAATGGCTGCCTGCCAAGGACAAGAGTTGCTTGATGGTCATCACGGGGAAATCGGCCACAAGGGAGCGCAAGTACTCCTTGCGCAAGACGGACCGCTCAAGGGATGAATCAACGGTGACCGTTCTGAATCCTCCTCGGAAGTCTTGAACGATGTGACCGGTTCTGATGAGGGGCTGAACCAGTTTTCTGAACTCTGACTGGCTTAGTGCATAGCGTTCCTTGAACAATTCATGGTCAGAATGCGTCGAGAAGAATTCCAACACGTCGGCAAGATCCTCATCGGGTTCGATGCCTCGAATGGCCAAAAGGGTCTGGAAGTGCTCGTAGGAGGCCCAAGATTGGTGGCCGCGGAGGTTGACGCCCTGGTGCAGCCGATTCGCACTGGCCATGCTCTTGAGGTCCACGCGGTACACTTCGGCTCGCCCGCGCAGAGCAAAATCGTCTCGCACCTCTCGAATTCTCTTGAGGGCCAGGAACTCGTTCTCAAGTCGAGCAGACTGGTGGAGGTGGTGCTTGTGGAATAAGGCACGGTCGGCAAGGGTCCGAGGTTGGGTTTCGACGATTCCTCCCCGGATCATTCGTTCCCCGGCCAGCTTGAATCCAATGTTCGACAACGCGTCGCGCCAGACCTTTTCCACTTCATTGATCGGTTGACCGTTGATGCTGCTGAGGACCGCGACATCCACCAGTTGTTCAGCGTGGTTGTTGAGCAGCACGTCGAAGGCTTCACAGAACTCTTCGAGGTACGCCGCAGGTATCTGAATGTCCTTGACTTCCAAGTAGTCGTTCACCTTGAACATCAGGACTTTACCGACCGGATCGATGCCTTTGAACACGGGCAAATACCATCCCCGATCCAGCATCGAGCGAACTTCCCAGATGAACCGCGACACGTAGGGGTCAGACTGCGTCAAGATGCGCATGGAGCGGTCCTCCCGGCGAGCACGCCGGAAGGTAACGACTTCTTCAGGAGCGCAATAGAAGTCCTCTGGCTCTGGAACCAAGGTGGTGACGCGGCTTATCCGTCCTCCCTTTTCCAGGGCCTTGAGGGCGATGACCAATTCTTCGTAGGTACGGCTGACGTAGAATCGAAGCGTGTTGGCCTTGATGGGTCCGATGCGGTGGATGACCTCGCACAAAGCGTCCTCGAAGGAGAGGCCATCGTAGACCTCATGCACGCGGTGGTAGAAGGACAAACGTCGACGACGTCCGGGAACTTCTTCGAATTGCTTGGCGACGAGGAGTTGCCGCTCAAGGTTGGCCAGGCCGTTTTTGACGTCGCGCTGCAATTGCTTGTGCTCGTCCCCTTTTGGGTACATGGACACGATATCGGAGCGCTGCGGTTCTTCCCCTGGTAGGATGTGGTCCAGCAGATCGGCCTCCATGGCGCCAATGTATGGCTCGGGTTTGAGACCGAGCAGCATGGGGAGGTTTCTCCGCGTGGTGTAGCCTTGGCGGTTGTGCAAGAGTCGCCCGTTGACGATGTCACGGTCCAACTGGAGGTCCTTCCAATCGCTGAATCTGAAATCATTGATGCGGTACAGGAGTTCCTGCTGCTTTTGGAAGAGCAAATGCTTGTCGAAAGCTTGGTCCACGTCATCGTACATGGTGAACGATTTGTCGAGGATCATGTTCTGGATTGAACGGTACTCGACGACGTCTTCTTCACCACCGGTGATGCGATGTTCGTCAACCTTGAGGATGAATTCTGCTTCCTCGGTCTGCCTGAAGAAGCCGATGCTAATGACGTTTCGAGTTTCCAGTTGGTGAATGGTGCGCTCGACCATCGAACGTGGGAAGGGCAAGCGTGCTTCGAGATGGTCTGCGGTCTGAGGGCCTTCAGAACCAAGCATCTCAATCAATTTCACACGGAGCGCTTCCTGCGGGTCTCCCAATTCCATGTCCGTCCATGATGAGACTTTGGTGCCGCTGAACGCCGATGCCATACGATAAGTCACGCCAGAGGTGTGCAAAGTCAGAAGGTCTTCCACGTCCTGTCCACCGTTGGCGGCCAAACATCCGAGGGTTCCGTGAATTTCACCCATGTAGGAACTGAACCACTTTCCATCGAGTTCCTCCATCCCGGTGCCTTCGATTTTCGTGACTCGTCCGTCGGTGCATAGTTCCTCAATCCACCCACGGATCACTTCGTGATCGATGCCGCTGAGTTTCTCTCTATAGAGTGGATTATCGAACGAACGATCGAGGCCGCCTCCATGCTCCATCAACGCCAACAAGGTTTCCGCGTTTTCTGGGATCGGGACTTTGCTCGCGTAGTACTCGCTGATTTGCTCGGTGGTCATCTCAGTGGCCAGCGATCGACGTCCAAGGAGGCGTTCGAGGATGGCGGGGTCGATGTCCTTGACGAGGAACGCTCGGGTCCTCATGGACATCAGGTCTTCGAAAGCCGACATGTACAGCGACATGCCGATGCGACTGGGCAAGGTCGTTCTGATGTGGACGATTCGAGCTTGACCTTCACGGCATGAGGTCAGAAATTGTTCCAAACCTCCAAGATCAATGTCCCCGTAGAGGATCTCATTTTTCGCTTCACGGATGAGGATGGAACCCTCCATGGTTCTGTGTCGGTTGAGAAGAGCATCTGCACGCTGTTGGAATTGTTGAGGGCTGATTTCCTCAGCGCCAATCCGCTTCGGAATTATCAGGCTTCGTCCAGCGACTTCCCTGAACCGCTTAGCGAAAATTTGGGTCCCAACGATATAGCGTTCGATGACTTCCATGTGGTTGCCTGCAGAAAACGCCTCGAACATCGCACCAGGGTCCACGTCTTGTGCCGTTTTCAGCAAAAGACCGTTTTCATCAAAGGACATTTCGATGACCGGAATGCTGGCCTGCTCGGCCAGTCCGGCCATGAAGTAGCCCAAAGCGGTGTTGAACCCACGTCCTCTGCACGTCGTGATAAGGTAGGTCGGATGCGGACCACCGATGATCTGTTCGACAAGGATGCGGTCCTTATCGGGGACCTGGAAGGTCGTCAGGGCGTGCTCCTCGAGATGGCGCGCGATGATTTCCGCTGAATCTCGACCTATGGAGTACGCTTCAGTGAGGACCGTTCGTGGATCAACCTCACGTCGTAGTGCGACCGCACAACGGCCAATCAATTCCAGCAAAGACGACGACAACTCAGCTGAGCGGGAACGTGCTTCTCCGGACCAAGACGGTACGGTCGGGCGGTATCCGGTCACGTTGCTGACGTTGACCCGCGTGCCTTGGATGGTGTTCACACGGTAGGTCGAGCCGCCAAGAAGAATGACATCGCTGGTCCGCAAGCTGGCCACGAAGGAGGAGGACAATTTTCCGAGGATGGAACCTTCAGCATTGAACACAAGGTAGGAGTTGTCGGGTGCGATGGTTCCGATGTTGGTGTAGTAGATCATCCGAGAATACCCTCGTTTCCCGAAGGTGTTCTCTTCCCAATCCACCCAAATCCTGCGTTCGTCTTCAAGCAGGTCCAAAACCTCGATGAAATCGTCGTAAGCGAAATTCCTGTAGCTCCACGCGTTGACCACGATCTCGTAGGCCTCATCGATGTCCAACTCTTCGTTGATGACCAAACCGATGAGGAATTGCGCCACCACGTCAAGGCAGTTTTGAGGGAAGGACAATCGGTCCATATCACCGGTTTGGATGGCCGCCTGCAGGGCTGCAAGTTCGAGCAAATCGTCCACCGAGGACGGCAACAAGCGAGCACGTGGAATTCCTCCCACGTGGTGACCTGCACGCCCTATTCTCTGCAGGGCGGTGGCGATATCGCCTGGCGAACCGACCTGAACGACAAGATCGACCGATCCGATGTCGATGCCCATTTCCAGCGATGACGATGTCACGACGGCGCGCAAATGGCCGAGTTTCAGTTTCCGCTCGACCTCCAATCGGATGTTTTTGTCCATCGAGCCGTGGTGTCCTGCCACCAACTCACCCAAAAACGGACGAAGCCGCTGCACGAGCGTCTCTGTCATTTTCCTGGTGTTGGCGAAGACCAGTGTGGTGGTATGGGCTGAGATCAGGTCCGCGATGGCTTCCACGTTGGCTTCCAAGGTTTGAGCCACGGAACGGTCAGCGAAGCGGGGATGGGTGATGAGGATGTCCAGATCGAGTTCTCTTGAGCCGGAAATTTTGGCGACCATGATACGCTGGTCCTCGCCTCGAGATTCGCGGTCATCGCTGGCGACGAGGTATTCAGCCACCGTGTCCAGCGGTTCCATGGTGGCGGAAATGCCGATTCGCTGGACAGGATCCTTCAGAAGTGTGTCGAGAAATGAAAGGGTAAGGCTGAGGTGAACGCCACGCTTGGTTGGAACCAAACTGTGCAATTCGTCGATGATCATCCACTTCACGCGGGAGACGATGGGTTGGAACCTCGAAGACCCCACGGCAATGGCCATGCTTTCAGGTGTGGTGATGAGGATGTGTGGCGGCTTTCGGAGCATCTTTTGCCGGTCGGATTGCGACGTGTCACCTGTCCTCAAACCCACACGGATTTCCTTCGCACGGTCTGGCAAGTACCTCGCCTTGATTTCTTCCAGCGGCCCCAGTAGGTTCCGCTCAATGTCGTTCGCAAGAGCCTTGATCGGTGAGATGTAAATGCAGTAGACTTGGTCTTTGAGGGAGCCATCCAACGCTTTCCGCACCAAGTCATCGATGACCGTCAGGAAGGCAGTCAGGGTTTTTCCTGATCCTGTTGGGCTGCACAGCAGCAGGTGCTCACCGTTCATGATGGCGGGGATGGCCATTTTTTGCGGGGCGGTAAAATCAGGAAATTTATCGAGGAACCACCGTCGTACTGGCTCGCTCAAGCGGGCCGCTAACGCCTCCGTATCATCGAAGGTCTCGAGATAAGTGATTTCTGGCATGTTTTTCTCACGACGCCCGTGGCGTGGCCTCCGCCATCTTCAGTATATAAAGGCGGCGTCGG